>CAZCKZ010000244.1:0-3258 GCA_964499395.1 uncultured Gallionella sp.
TTGGGTTGCATCAGCTCTCCAACCATGCGACCCAGAATTCCACCCAATTTCCCGGCCTGTTGCGCCTGTTGTGCTGCGCCGGCAAGACGTTGTTGCCATTGTGCGGTCAGCGATTCCAGTTCACTCGCACTGAGTGGCTGAGGTTCTGCCGCACCGCTTGCTCCATCGTGTTTTGAATCTTCCTGATCCGGCTCCTGTCCTTTGGCCTCTTCTTTTGAATCGCCGCTTCCCTCGCCATCCTGTTGCGGCTGTTCCAGGGGCTCGTCGCTATCGTTCTCATCGATACAAGGATAAATTTCCTCCGCCGTCATGCCTTCATAACACTCCAGCACCAGCGTGCCGGGAGGAGGAACGAGACCGTCCTTGACCAGAAGCGGGTTGATGGCATGGTCGCAGGCAATATTCCAGCGAAACCTGCTGCGATGCTGCCGCCGTGAAAAATGCGAGAGGGCGCAGTGCAGCGCCTGATTGGCCAGCACAAACTGGGCTTGCTCCATGCTCAAGGCATCGATGTAAGCCGGGTTGTAATAGAAGCTGCGCGCATCGGTGCTTGTGGTCTGGCACCATTTCGGATCGGCTGCGATCATCGGCAGGCGCAGCGCAAGCGCGCCCAGAAACGGCTTGTCGAGTATCAGCCGGGTACGGGCTGCTGCCAGTTTGGTTTCGATGTCGTGAAGATCCATTTCCTAATGCTGATAAAGCATCACATCAGCCACGGCATTCGCCCATGTCGAAAACTGCGGTACCGCAAACAATTGCTGTCCAATGGCGCGATGCATGTCGGATACCAGCATCACGCCCATTTCGCGCAGCGGGAAGCGACCCGCGTAATCCAGAATATGCCCGTGAATTTCACGCGCATCACTGCTGCCCTTGGCACGAGCCGCGCGCCCAACCAGCGCCGAGGCTACCGCATATTGCAAATCCACTTCGCGCGGCACCTCCACCTGCTCGCCGCGCAGGATGGCGTCCAGATCAGGCATACGGTCCAGGTTTTCAACAAAGGCATTGAGCTCCAGCCCGGCCGCAGGGCCTACACAGGCTTGCAGCGTGGGCAGCAGCAACTGGGGAGAGTCGCCGAATTTCTGCAACGCGCGGTGGGCGAATTCCCAGGAGCGCGGGCTGGGGAACGCAACAGGATTGTGCGCCGGATCGAAATCGAACAGGCGCTCGGGACGAAAACGCAAAAAGCCGATCAAGCGCTCATCAATATTATTGTTGTAGGCCCAGCTCACCCAGTCGTCGAGATTGGCCTCGATTTCGAAATGGGAAAAGCGGTTGGCCAAAGGCGCCGGCATCGTGTAAGTAACGCCCCGGTCGCCCTGACGATTGCCGGCAGCGAAGATCGCCCATCCCGCAGGGACTTCATACGCGCCCAGACGGCGATCGAGAATCAGCTGATAGGCTGCCGCCGAAACGCTGGGCGGGGCAGAGGTGATTTCGTCCAGGAACAGCACACCTTCCGGGCCATGGCGCTCGGTATCGGGCAGCATGGCGGGCACTGCCCATTCGACGCGATTGTCGATTCTGAAGGGGATACCGCGCAAATCCGACGGCTCCATTTGCGACAAACGTATATCGATCATCGGCACCGCATGACGGGCTGCGACCTGGGCGATGATCTGGGATTTTCCCACGCCGGGCGGACCCCAGAGCATGACTGGCGTATGGTGTCCTTCACGGGCACTCAAGAACTCTCGATCAAGTACAGCCTGAAGTTGTGCCGGACGCATGGTTACTCCAAAAAATGAAACTGAATATTATTATATGATAATACTCAGCCGGACATTCATCCCCCATGGGCTTGTTTGCGGGACGCTTGTTTACTGGCTGGCTTTCCCGCTGCCAATCTTCGATTCTTTCCCCGCCAGCAGATTCTGAATATTGCCCTTGTGCCGCCAGATCAGCAGCAACGACATGATTCCGGACGCCAGCACCCAATCGTGCGGCAAACCCAGCAGGAAAGCATATATCGGCGTAGCAACAGCTGCTGTCAAGGCAGCCAACGATGAGTAGCGGAACATAAAAGCCATGATCAACCAGGTCGCCAACCCGCCCAGACCGACCATTAAATTCAGCGCCAGCAACACACCCAACGCGGTCGCCACACCTTTGCCTCCCTTGAAGCGCAGGAACACCGGATACAGGTGGCCGACGAACACCGCGATCGCAACTGCTGCGGGCAGCATCAAGTACTGCTCGCCCGGCAGGGAATACCGTATCGCAAGGAACACCGCCAGCCAGCCCTTCGCCGCATCGCCCAACAGGGTCAGCGCCGCAGCCGCTTTCTTGCCGCTGCGCAACACATTCGTCGCGCCGGGGTTACCGGAACCATAGGTGCGCGGATCGGCCAAGCCGAATAATTTACTGGTGATGACTGCAAAAGAAATCGAACCCAACAGATAAGCAGCAATGATAAAAACTATGGTCGGCATCTGGAATGTCTTAGAATTAAACAATGCGCGGATTTTACGCGAAACCTTACCAAGCAACCAATCGGCACATCATGGACATTATCTTTCTGCGCGAACTCAAAGTCACCACGTTGATCGGCATATACGATCGTGAAAAGGTCATGCCGCAAACCCTGCAGATCGACCTCGACATTGCGCTGCCCAACAGCCGCGCCTGTGTCAGCGACAACATCAGCGACGCACTGAATTATGCCGATGTCGCACAACATATCCAGACCGTGCTGAGCGAAGGACATTTTTCGCTGTTGGAAACCCTCGCCGAACACATCGCGCAGATCATCCTCAAGGACTTCAACGCGCCGTGGGTCAAGGTCAGCGTCGCCAAGCTGCAGGCGATACGCAACTGCAAGATGGTGGGTATCTGTATCGAGCGGGGGCAGATTCAGTAACGTTCTTTTTGCAAAGCAACTGGGCCGGGCTACTCCTGGCACAAAGCTACCCTCTCGGATGATGCTGTTGATGCAATTGCTTTAACCGCTCCCGCGCCACATGCGTATAGATCTGCGTCGTTGAAATATCCGAGTGTCCCAGCAGCATCTGCACCACGCGCAAATCCGCACCATGGTTCAGCAGGTGGGTAGCAAAGGCGTGGCGCAGCGTGTGCGGCGACATCGGCTTGTTCAATCCGCCATGCTTGGCGTGCTTCTTGATCAGATACCAGAACATCTGGCGTGTCATGCCCTCGCCCCGGGCCGTCACGAACAGCGCATCGGTCATCTGCTTTCCAAGCAACACGCCGCGCCCGTCGGCCAGATAGCGGCGCAGCCAGTCCAGCGCTTCTTCG
>CAZCKZ010000245.1:0-3245 GCA_964499395.1 uncultured Gallionella sp.
AGGGGGTTGAAAAAAACCGCCTGCCACGCTCGATCCAGGTGTTCCTGGACTCACCCATGGCGATATCGGCCACCGAGATATTCGAACGACACCCCGAATGCTATGAGCCGGAAACAGCCGAACTGTTTCGCGAAGGGCGGGATCCCTTCCACTTGCCGGGGCTGCATTTCACCCGCGAGACGGCGGCGTCCATCGCGATCAATAATATCGGCGGCGGCGCCGTCATCATGGCCGGATCAGGCATGTGCACCGGCGGACGAATCCGCCACCATCTGCAAAACAATATTGCGCGTGAGGAATGCAGCATAATGTTTGTCGGTTATGCGGCCACCGGCACACTTGCACGACATCTCGTCGATGGTGCAAAGGAAGTCAGGATCTACGGTGAAAAAACGCCGGTGCGCGCAAAAATTCATACCATCAACGGCTTTTCGGCGCATGCCGACCAGGCTGAGCTGCTGGCATGGCACAAGCAGACCGGCAATCCTGAACGTACTTTCCTCGTTCATGGCGAAGAAGAAGTCATGCGTCAGTTTGCAGCCGGCCTGAAAAATACCGAAGTGGTTATGCCGGCGCTGAATGAAACTTTTGCTCTTTAATACTTTTGCAATACCAACCGGGACAATTTTCCCGTAACGGAATTTAACATGAAGCCAGCCGGGAATCGCATCCTGACGATCAACGGCGGCACACCGAGCATCAAGTTCGCGATGTACACCGCCGCTGATTCGCTGGATATGTTTGCCAAAATAGAGGAAACGCTTTGGGAAGGCCATCAAGCTTGCAGCCTGAGTTCTTTGCCCAGCGCCATACTTCTTTCTCGAAGAACAAAAGGTATAAAACTGCAGACAAAGTTGACGGAGAAGCGATGATGAAAAGAGCAGCCGAGATTGGCACGACATTTCCTGGTATGGACGATGTGCAACTCCGCACAGTATCGGAAATGACCGGACTGCATCTTTTTCGCAAGCCGAGATGGATAGTCGCATGAGCGAAGCAGCCGACGGCAAGATGGGCTTGTGGGCGGTGGTTGCCATCGGCGTCGGCGGCATGGTCGGCGGCGGAATTTTTGCTGTGCTGGGGCTGGCGGTGCAACTGGCGCACGGCGGCACGCCGGTGGCCTTTGCGCTGGCTGGCATGGTGGCGCTGCTGACGGCGTATTCGTATGCGAAGCTTTCCGTCGCCTATCCGAGTCGCGGCGGCACGGTAAGCTTTCTGGACCGCACGTTCGGTGCCGGGATGTTCACCGGCAGCCTGAACGTGTTGTTGTGGCTAAGTTACGTGGTGATGTTGTCGCTGTACGCGTTCGCATTCGGCAGCTACGGCGCGACGTTTCTGCCGCAGGCCTGGCAGGGGATAGGCAAACACGCGCTGATCAGTTTCGCCGTGGTCGTGATTGCCGGCATGAACCTGCTCAATGCCGGGTTGATCGGCAAAGCGGAGATCTGGATCGTCGCATTAAAGCTGACGATCCTGCTGCTGTTCGTCGGCGTCGGTATTTTTGGCATCAATACCTCCCAAATTGCGCCAGGCTCGTGGTCTCCGCCGCTGCAGCTGGCCGCGGGCGGGATGATCATCTTCCTGGCTTACGAAGGCTTCGAGTTGATTGCCAACACGGCCAACGACGTGCGTGACGTGGCAAAGACGCTGCCGCGCGCGTACTACACGGCGGTAGGTTTTGTTATCGTGCTTTATGTGCTGGTTGCGCTCGTCACGGTGGGCAATCTCCCGGTGGACAAGATCGTGGCGGCCAAGGACTTCGCTTTGGCGGAAGCGGCCCGGCCATTTCTCGGGCAGGCCGGCTTCACGCTGATCGCGATTGCGGCGATGTTGTCCACAGCTTCCGCGATCAACGCCACGCTCTACGGCGCGGCACGTTTGAGTTACTGCATCGCGCGCGACGGCGAATTGCCGGCAGAGCTGGAGCGCAAAGTGTGGGGCCAGCCGGTGGAAGGGCTGCTTATCACCGCCGGGCTGACGCTCATCGTGGCCAACGTGTTCGATTTGACCAGCATCGCGACGATGGGCAGCGCCGGGTTCCTGTTGATCTTCGCCGCAGTGAATAGCGCCAATGCGCGCCACGCGCCGCACACACATAGCCGCGGCTGGATATCGGCTGCAGGTGCGGTCGCATGTCTGGTTGCCCTGGGTGCGCTGGTCTGGCAGACAGCGATGACGGGGCCGTCCAAGTTGTGGGTGCTTGCGGCGATGCTTGCTTTGGCGATGCTGGTCGAGGGCGCGTTCCGGCTGGCGAAACGGGAGATCCGCTTGCATGAATAAACATTCAAACCAGCAGCAGGGTCCGTCACTGGTACTCACAATCAACGGTGGCTCGTCGAGCATCAAGTTCGCGCTGTTCGAGGCCGGGGAGCCCCTGAAGCGGATACTCGAGGGCGGCATCGAGCGGATCGGTCTCCCTGAATCCAGCTTGCGGGTCAGAGGATTGAACCCCGCAGACAGTTTTTCGCGACCCGTGAAAGCGCCGGATCACACTGCAGCGGTGGAAGTGCTGATGGACTGGATCGAGGAACGCGGCAATCATGAGGTGTTGGCCGCGGTGGGACATCGCGTGGTGCATGGCGGACCGAAATATAGCGAACCGCAAATTATCACTGCGGAAATGATAGCGGAGTTGCGCCGGCTCAGCCCGTTCGATCCGGAGCATCTGCCGGAGGAGATTCTGCTGACCGAGGCATTTCAGCGCCGCTTCCCGGACCTCAACCAGGTGGCGTGTTTCGACACGGCTTTTCACCATGACCTGCCGCGCGTTGCGCAGCTGCTGCCGATCCCTCGCCGGTATGAGGCGCAGGGCATAAGGCGCTACGGATTTCACGGTTTGTCATATGAATTCCTGATGTGTGAACTCGCCCGCCGCGGCGACCCGGCTGCGACAAAGGGACGCGTGATCCTCGCACACCTCGGCAATGGCGCGAGCCTGGCGGCAGTGCGCGACGGCAAGAGCATGGACACCAGCATGGGCTTCACCCCGACCGCGGGCGTGGCCATGAGCACCCGCTCGGGCGACCTTGATCCGGGGCTGGTATGGTATCTGGCGCGCAGCGAAAAAATGAGCGCAAAGCAATTTAACGAGATGGTCAATTTTCAGTCAGGGCTGCTGGGCATATCCGAGACCAGCTCCGACATGCGCGACCTGCTGGAGTCCGAGGCGCATGATGTGCGCGCCGCTGAAGCGGTCGCGCTGTTCTGCTACCAGATCAAGAAACGGATAGGCGCATATGCCGCGG
>CAZCKZ010000246.1:0-3242 GCA_964499395.1 uncultured Gallionella sp.
CAGCGCGGAAATGCTGTTCTGCGCATGGGCCTGCGTGCCAAATGCAAACAATGCGATGAGCAGGCCCGAAAATCGAACAGTATTTTTAACCACCTTGTAAAGAAAGCTGCCGGGAATTCTATTCTGAAGGGTAAGCCGCATGAACCCGCTTGGCCTCGCAAAGGTTCTTGCAGTACCCTGTGTTTGAACACACCGGCCTGCTCCTTGCGTGCGGATTCGTTCAGGGAACGAATTTATAGCAGTGTCAGTAAGCTGTTTCATTATTTTGCTCCTAATCATTCAATTAACTGCAGGCTGCTCATACGCTCGGTCCAGTCACCGGAACTGTCCTGCACCGTCTCTTTGATATTAACTTCAGTTTCTGTCACATCCTCAATCAAACCAAAGTTCGTTCCGATATGATTGCCGGCTTTTACCCGATAAAGTTTTTTATCGGGTGCGCGTATCACCGCATAACCCACTTTGTTCATGTAAAGATAGCCGACCATTTTGAGGCTTTCGAGTGGAAATTCCTCCAGTGCCTCTTTGGGACGATTGAAATCCGGCTGGTTGATTCCCATGCCGCCTCCTGCGCGCGATTCCGGTTTGCGCGGCTTGAACGGGTCGGGCAGATTTGTCTCATTGTTGTAAGCAAAATATTCATATGGCTTAACTTCGGGAGGGGGTTCTATCTTGCCGCGCATATCCGCACCGGAATTCTTGACGAAATCGCGCAAATCCTGCATTTCATCGCCGCCGCACCCCGTCAGCAATATCGAAGCCAGCGCAAAACAGATCAGCTTCATTATCATCTTCTTCTCGCTCCCTTGCGCGCGGCCGCCTTCTGTGCGGCCACTTCTGCTTGGTCCAGGTAGCGGAAGGTCTTCGCTGTAGCGCTCATGGACAACCCATTGCCTACCGGTGTGATTGATATATTATTCAGCGTCACGATGCGCGGCAGCATTGCGATGTCGCTGGAGAATTTTCCGATATCATCATAGCTTCCCGTTACCTTGATGGTGATCGGCTGTTCGGCAAACGCCCCTTCCATCTTTTCAGCACCCGGTTTGAAAAGATCGAATTGCAGTCCGCGCCCCAATCCGGCCTGATTGATATCGGTCAACAATGCATCCATTTCAGATTTGCTTGGAAGTTGTTTCAGCAGTGCTCCGAATGATTCCTGGGTTTCGGTAAGTTGTTTTTTGATCAGGTCAAGGTTGATTGCCTGCCTCTTCTTGTTCAGGAAAGTTTCCTTCAGCTGGCCTTCTTCTTGTCTTGCTTTGGTCAAGGCTGCCCATTCGTCCTGCCAAAGAAGCAAAGCGCCTGCCACAACCACGGCGATGAACATTGCCAAAAAGGCCATAATCTTTACAGACCATGGCCATGCACCCGGCGTCTTGGGATTCAGGTTCTTCAGGTCGATCAAACTGTTCTTCAGGTCATCCAAGTCCATCATGATACCTTAACGCTTTATTCCGGCAGGTTTGCCGTGGGTCGAAGGAGCGACCGATTTCTGCTGCTTGGTCAAGTTGAAGGTCAACGAAAATTCGTTGATACGTCCGCCTTTCGCACTGGTCGCATGAATTTCTATCAAGGTAGCTGAATCCAGCCAGGGCGAGTCATCAATCGCCCGCATCAAAGTGGAGACGCGTGCATTTGACTGCGCATAGCCAACCAGGTGAATTTTGTTGCCAGTCTGTTTGAGCGACTTCAGATATACACCATCCGGCAGAATGCGCAACATCTGATCCAGCAGATGCACCACGTCTGAACGCGTACTTTGCAGACCCTCCACGACATTCTTGCGTGCCAGCAACGCCTGTGTTTGCTCGCGGAGCTTTTTTATTTGCGCGATTTGCTTGTCCAACACCGCCGTTTCCTGTTTCAGGTATGTATTGCGTCTTTCCTGATAGGAAATCTGGCTGTCTATTGCAATCTGCACGGCTCCCACCACCAAACCGGCCAGTACAACAGAAATTACACTGAGTGCAATAAATTGAATTTGGCGGGCACGGCGCTTTTCAGCACGATGCGGCAGAAGGTTTATGCGAATCACGATGGGTCGAACCTCCGCATAGCCAGGCCGCAAGCTATAATCAACGATGGTGCATCAGCCTGCAATTGCCGCGGTTTGATCCGGCTCGACAGCTTCATCAGGGCAAACGGGTTTGCCACCATGGTGCTGACTTGAGTGCGTGTTGCAACCGCATCGTCCAGTCCGGGCAATGCCGCGCATCCGCCGGAGAGCACGACGTAATCCACCTCGTGATATTGTGTCGAGGTGAAGAAGAACTGCAACGCGCGCGCGATTTCGGTCACCACGTTTTCACGGAAGGGAGACAATACATCGCTCTCATAATTATCCGGCAATCCGCCATTGCGCTTCGCTGACTCAGCCTCCTCGGCAGACAAACCGAACACACTTTGTATCTGTTCGGTCAATTGGTCGCCGCCCACCTGCTGGTCTCTCGAATAGACCGATTGGCCGTTTCGCAACACATTGACGTTCATCACGTTCGCGCCTATATCGATCAGTGCCACGCACTTGTCTACTGCAGCATCAGGAAGTTGGGCACTAATCTGTTCGAAAGCCATTTCGGCGGCATAGGGCTCGACATCCATAACCACGGTTTTAAGCCCGGCCAACTGGGCAGCTGCAACACGATCCTCGACGTTCGCCTTGCGGGAAGCCGCCAGTAACACTTCCAGTTCGTCGGTGTTTTCGGGTGAAATGCCGATCACCTGGAAGTCGAGGTTGACCTCTTCCAGAGCGAACGGTATGTACTGATTGGCTTCGGATTCGACTTGATATTCCAAATCTTCTTCGCGCAGACCGCCGGGCAACAATATCTTCTTGGTTATCACCGCAGCCGCGGGTAATGCCATGCTTACATTCCTGATTCGCGTACCCATTCGCTTCCATGCCCGCTGCATACTTTCAGATACGGCTTCAAGATTGTTTATATTGCCATCGGTGATGGCATCCTTGGGCAACAATTCGATCGCATATCGCTCAATGGTGTAGCCACCCTTTTTAGGCAACGCGCTCAACTCAACCATCTTGACCGATGATGCGCTGATATCCACGCCTATCAGAGGCGGCGATTTAGCCCACAAAAAATCCAGCGGGATGTCAAAATTTACTTTAAGCATTGACTGGTTAGCGCTCTATTTGTATAAAGTGGTTTAAATCCTAGCAATAACCATAAATTGTGTAAAGCTATTTTTAGGGGTTATTTATACCCGCAGAGCCGATATAATTC
>CAZCKZ010000247.1:0-3238 GCA_964499395.1 uncultured Gallionella sp.
TTCGGATAGACCAGGCAGCGCATGTCGAAATGCAGGTAGGACCAGCAGTAAAACAGACCGAGCGGGAATTCGGTATAAAGCGTCAGGCGCCCGGGTTGCAGCCAGCCGCGCCGGGCGGCACGCACCGGGAAGGCGACTTCGGTATCCTGTCCGGCGGGAACGTCGAACTGCAACGGCGTGTGGGTGTTTTTCCAGAATGAATCGCCGCTCTGTACCAGACAAAGCTGGTAACGCGACAACTTGCTGTGATTGTTGAAGTGCAGCATGAATTGCGCGACTTCCCCGCAGAACACCGGTTCCGCACGGCCCGCGCGTATCTCCAGGTGGGCAAGATTGCGGAATGCGTGCAGCATGGACATTACCGCCATCATTGTCAGCAGAAAAGTCAGCACATAACCGAGGCTCAGGTTGTAGTTGATGTCGCCGAGCAGCATCACCACCAGCACGAAGACCAGCGTGAATCCCTGCCGGGTCGGAATGATGAAGATACGGCGCTGGGTGAGCGTGATTGCGCCGCGTTCGATTCTGGGGCGGAACAGCCAGGTGCGGAATTTTTGCGGGAGTGCGGCGAACACGATGCTACGGGATCGCGACCGCCTCGATCAATTCGCGCACCAGCATCGCGCTATTCAACCGGGCATATTCGCCGACCGCTTGCAGACGGTGGCTGACCACGCCGGGCAACACCGCCTGCACATCTTCGGGGATCACCGCATCGCGTTCGTTCAGTAATGCCCAGGCGCGTGCGGCGGAGAGCAGCGCGAGTCCGGCACGCGGCGACAGCCCGTGCGTATAGCGCGACTCCTCGCGCGTGTAGCGCAGGATGGCCTGCACATAGTCGAGCAGCGCGGGCGAAACGAACACTTCCCGCACGCGTTTTTGCAGCATAAGCAATTCGCTGCTTTCCAATTGCGGCTTGAGCTGTGCGACGATCTCGCGCCGGTCCACCCCCGACAACAGGCCGCGTTCTGCGTGCGCATCGGGATAGCCCATCTGGATACGCATCAGGAAGCGGTCGAGTTGCGATTCCGGCAGCGCGTAGGTGCCGATCTGATATGCCGGATTTTGCGTCGCGATGACAAAGAACGGCGCGGGCAATGCGCGTGTCGTTCCTTCTATGGTCACCTGTTGTTCTTCCATCGCTTCCAGCAGGGCGCTCTGGGCTTTGGGTGTGGCGCGGTTGATCTCGTCTGCGAGAACCATTTGCGAGAAGATCGGGCCGGGATGGAATTTGAACTCGCCGACCTTTGCTTCGATACCCGGGCGTTCGTACACCGATACGCCGAGGATATCGGCCGGCAGCAGGTCGCTGGTGAACTGGATGCGCTGGAAATGCAGGCCCAGCGTGCGCGCCAGACCATGCGCCAGCGTGGTCTTCCCGACCCCGGGCAGATCCTCGATCAGCAAATGGCCGCGCGCCAGCAGACAGGCCAGCGCAAGGCGGATTTGCTGCGGCTTGCCGAGGATGATCTGCTCGGCTTGCAGGATGACGTTTTGCAGCGATTGACTCATTGGGATTTCCGAAAATTTGACGGGACCTGCAGGGTTTGTGTTTCAAAACAGGATCGCCGCGATCACTCTGCGATCTTCCGCCACCAGTATATTGTAGGTGCGGCAGGCAGCGGGCGTATCCATGCATTCTACGCCGATACCCGCATCGGTCAGTGCGCGATACAGGCGCGGATGAGGGAAGCGTTGCCGCGCACCGGTGCCCAGCAGCAGCACGTCCGGTTCGAGCGCGAGGAAGTAGCTGAAATGCGGCTCACTCAGTGCGTCGAAATTTGCAACCGTCCAGTCATTGCGCACGGCTTCCGCAAGCACCACGATGCTGCGGTCATAGCGTTCGCCGTTGACCATCACGTGACCCGGACCGTGTGCGGTGAACAGCCTGGTCTCGCCGGGATTGTTCAGGTGCAATTTCAAAATGACCTCGTGGTTGTGCGGTATGATTGGCGAGAGTTTAGGGGTTTGGCGCAGGGCGCGTCAAATCGGACGACAGGTGCCGGAACACAAGCGTGACCGGTACACTGTGCCATTAAAAGTATCAAGCGAATAACAATGAATGTCTCTCGTCAGGCCAAATGGCTGATCCTGGTTACACTGATGGTCAATGCGGCGGCGATGCTGTCTCCGGTGATCAACGGGGGCGACTCCGTCACCTATGCCGCGCTTGCCCGGCACATCGCGCTGAACAACGACTGGGTGAATCTGGTCCTGGATGGCAGGGATTGGCTGGACAAGCCGCACTTGCCGTTCTGGATCACCGCGCTGTTCTTCAGGATCGGCGGAGTCAGCGCATTTACCTACATTCTGCCGGGCTTCCTGTTTCACCTGATCGGGGGCTATTTCACCTACCGTATCGCGCGCCTGTTTTACAACCGGGACACCGCGTGGCTGGCCGTGCTGGTGTACGTGTCGGTCTTCGAAATGATGGATTCGAGCATAGAGGTCAAGGCGGAAACCTACCTGACCGGTTTCATCATGGCGGCATGTTATTACTGGCTGCGCTTCGACACTGTGGCGAAACTGAAATATCTGCTGCTCGGCGCACTGTTCAGCGCAATGGCGGTGATGACCAAGGGCGTGTTCACGCTGATCGCGATCGCCGGCGGAATGGTGTGCATGTGGCTGTACCGGGGCCAGTGGCGCAAGCTGTGGAGCGGGAAATGGCTGCTCGCACTGGCGTTGACGCTGCTGTTCACCGCACCCGAACTCGTCGCGCTGTATCTGCAATTCGATGCGCATCCGGAAAAAGTGGTGTTCGGGCAAACGCAGGTTTCCGGCATCCGCTTCTTTCTGTGGGACAGCCAGTTCGGGCGTTTCTTCAACACCGGCCCGATCCAGAATCACAACGGGAATCCGCTGTATTTCGTGGATGCGTTCCTGTGGACTTTCCTGCCGTGGGTGGCGGTATTCGTGGCGGCCATTTATTCCGGGATGCGCCATTTTGTTTCGCAAAGCGCCGCCGAGCGGGCGAGCTTCGTTTATCTGTGCGGTGCATTCTTCATCCCGTTCCTGATATTCAGCGCGACCGCATTCCAGTTCGAGTACTACACGGTGATCATCTTCCCGTTCGCAGCCATCCTCTGCGCGCATTACCTGGCGGAATATCTGGCGCGGTCCGCCGGCCGCAACAAACTGCTTGTTGCGCAATGGGTCATAACATTGTTGCTGATTGCACTGACTGCGGGTTTGAGTGTGTATGTCGGGAAAGCCGTTTTGATCGTCCCGGTGCTGG
>CAZCKZ010000248.1:0-3222 GCA_964499395.1 uncultured Gallionella sp.
GACCTTCTCCCCGGAGTGCCCGAACGGCGTGTGCCCCAGGTCGTGGGCCAGGGCGATGGCCTCGGTGAGGTCCTCGTTGAGCCCCAGGGCCCGACCGATGGTACGGGCCAGCTGGGCGACCTCGAGGGTATGGGTCAGGCGGGTGCGGAACAGGTCACCCTCGTGATTCACGAATACCTGCGTTTTATATTCGAGACGGCGAAACGCGCCGGAATGGATGATGCGGTCGCGGTCGCGCTGGAATTCGCTGCGTCCCTGCGGCGCCTCTTCGGCGACCTTCCTGCCGCGCGAATTGTGTGCGGCGACGGCATAAGGCACGAGGTCATCAGCCATGCCTGGTGTCCGGCTGTTCCGCTTCCGCACCTTTGCAACAGGCTTGCAGGGTTTGCAGCAGAATGTCCTGCGGCACTTCGCCATAAACCGCGGCATGGCCGATCTGCTTGAGCAGCACGAAACGCATCTTGCCAGCCTCCACCTTCTTGTCCAACCCCATCAATTCGAGATATTTTTCCGCGCCCAGATTGGGGGCGACCACCGGCAACCTGGCACGTTCGAGCAGCCTGCGCACGCGTGCCACATCCTGCGCGCTGATCCAGCCCATACGCCGCGACAAGTCCGCCGCCATGACGGTGCCCGCCGCGACACCTTCACCGTGCAGCCAGTTGCCGTAACCCACGCCGGACTCAATCGCGTGGCCGAATGTATGCCCGAGATTCAGCAGGGCACGTTCGCCGCTTTCACGTTCATCAGCCGCGACCACTTCGGCCTTGTTCTGGCAACTGCGCGCGATCGCGTATTGCAGCGCGGCAGTATCGCGCGCCAGCAATTTGTCGATGTTCTGCTCCAGCCAATCGAGGAACGGCAAATCGCGGATCAGGCCATACTTGATGACCTCGGCAAGACCAGCCGATAATTCCTTATCCGGCAGCGTGTCCAGCGTGTCGGTATCGGCCAGCACCAGCTTCGGCTGGTAAAACACACCTATCATGTTTTTGCCGAGCGGATGGTTGATGCCGGTTTTGCCCCCCACCGATGAATCCACCTGCGCCAGCAGCGTGGTCGGTATCTGGATGAACGGTACGCCGCGCAAATATGTTGCTGCCGCATAACCGGTCATATCGCCGATTACTCCGCCGCCCAGGGCAATCAATGGTGTGCTGCGCTCGCAATGATTCCTGAGCAGCGCGTCATAAATCAGGTTCAAAGTGTCGGAATTTTTATAAACTTCCCCGTCCGGAAGAATAATTTCCTCGCTGCTGACGCCGATGCGCTGCAACGTTTGCCGGAGCTTTCCCATATATAGCGGGGCGACCGTGGTATTCGAAACGATGGCCACGCGCTTGCGCGGCACAGCAAGCTGCAACAAAGCAGCCTGATCGAGCAGGCCGCTTCCGATGTGTATCGGATAACTGCGTTCGCCCAGTCCTACGGTCAATGTCTGCATGATGTGCCGGTCAATTCCGATGATAATTTTTTTTGAAAGCATCTATTTCGCCCACCAGGCGCAGCATCAGGGCATGCGCGCTCTGCTTGCCGCTCTGGACGACGATATCCGACACTTGCCGATAAAGCGGGTCCCGCTGTTGAAACAGTTCAACCAGTTTGGCATAAGGATTATCGGTTTGCAGCAGCGGGCGGTTGCGGTCATGGCGGGTGCGTTGCCATAAATCATGCACACCCGCCCTGAGGTATATGACTATCCCGTTCTGCTGCAACACCGTGCGGTTATGCCCGTCCAGCACTGCGCCTCCACCGGTTGCCAGCACTATATTGTCCTTCCCTGCCAATTCGCGAATTGCCGCTGCTTCCCGCTGGCGAAATCCGGCTTCGCCTTCCACATCGAATATGTGCGGAACCGTTACACCGGTACGCTTGATGATTTCCTCATCGCTGTCCACAAAAACCTTGTCAAGATGCTTGGCCAGCACCCGCCCCATCGTGGTTTTCCCCGAGCCCATCATGCCCACCAGAATCAGGTTGCCCGAGTCAAGCTTGCGGCCATTGTCCGGGCAGATATTCGCATTACTGTTCTCTTGGTCGATGTGCATGCCGCATATTGTAAACGATATAAACAAAAGCCCGGACCAGCCGGGCTTTTCAAAAAAGGAATTGTTGCAAAGTTTGGTTGCGTTGCTTACCGCAAGCTCATTGCGTCCTGAATAATTTTGGGTGTGATGAAAACCAGTAGCTCGCTCTTGTTGTCCAACTTGTCCGTACTTCTGAACAGGTAGCCCAGCACCGGGATATCCCCGAGCAATGGCACCTTGTTGACCCCCTTGTTTTGTTGCTGGAGGTACACGCCGCCTATCACAACTGTACCGCCGTTCTCCACCAGCACTTGTGTTTTCACCGCGTTGGTATTGATGCTGGGAACGCCGGCATAGAGCTGTCCGACCGAATCCTTGTTCACCTTTATGTCCATGATGATATTGTCATCAGGGGTGATTTGCGGCTTGACTGACAAACTCAGGGTTGCACTTTTGAAAGCCACATTTGTCGCGCCGCTGCTGCTGGCCTGCTGATATGGAATCTCGGTACCGGTTGCTATCGTGGCCTCGGTCTGATCCGATGTCACGACACGTGGGCTGGAGATGATCTTGCCCTTGCTGTCGGTTTCAAGCGCGGTCAGTTCAACGGATAGCAACTTGCTCACATTACTGTTGAATAGCAGCATCGAGAATGCTCCTGCTGTCCCAGAAGACGGCAGATTGACATTGGGAGTGGTGGCGGGCATAACCGTTCCAGCCAATGGTCCTGTGGTAGGGGTATTCGCGCCAATGTTCCCAAATAATCTCGTGCTATTACCTATCGAGAATGCATCTGTGGAGTTATACCCGAGCCTTACACCCAGATTCTTGCTGAAGTTATCCGTAGCCTCAACGATGCGCGCTTCGATCATCACCTGGCGCACCGGCACGTCAACCTGCTTGATCAACTTGCGCGCTTCTTCAAGACGGTCTGGGGTATCCTGGATGAACAGGGTATTGGTGCGCGCATCAACTACCGCGCTACCGCGTTTGGAGAGTATGCGCTGCTTGTCGCTCGACAGAAGCGCGGCAATTGCATCGGCCTTTTGATAGCTGATCTGGAAACTCTCGGTGCGCAGATCCTGCAGCTCGGAAATTTCCTGGCGCGAAGTCAGTTCCAGTTTTTCCTTGGCGGCTATCTCGGCTCTGGGCGCAACCTGTATCACATTCCCGATCTTGCGCATATCCAATCCGC
>CAZCKZ010000249.1:0-3191 GCA_964499395.1 uncultured Gallionella sp.
CTTGGCCTCTTTAAGTTCCAGGCTGAGGCTGGACGACCAGCGAAAGGTGTTCGCGATCGCATAGGCGGCCGAACCGGCCAGTACCGGGACGGCCAGCATCCCGGTGCCGACGATCCCGGCGGCAAATAGCAGGAAAGTGAACTCGCCGCCGATCGGACGCAAAGCTTCGGCGGCCTGGGACGAAGTTTGAATGTTATGCACGTCGTGGGTGTACAGGGTGACTGCGGTGGTCAGCATGATAAAAATGGCAATCAGTTGCGAAAATGCCATGCCCAGCCCGGTGTCGATGTTGATGCGGCGCAAATGTTGCGTGGCATCCTTCGGAGATCTGAGCAGGGAGGTGCCTTTGCGTTGCAGCTTCAGTTCCTCGACTTCCTGTCCGGCCTGCCAGAAAAACAGATAGGGGCTGATGGTGGTGCCGAAAATGGCCACGAGCAGCAGCAGGTAGTTCTGGGAGTGCTGGATTTTTGGCAGCAGCGTCGCGTGCAGCACGTCCAGCCATGATATATGCGATGCGAATACGGTACCCACGTAAGCAAACAGGGACAGCGTCAGCCACTTCAAAATGCCCACGTAGCGCCGGTAGGGGATGAACACCTGCAACAGCAGGCAGATCATGCCAAACGCGACCGCATAGACGTGGCTCGGACCGCCGAACACCAGTTGAACCGCATCGCCCATTGCCGCGAGGTCGGCACCGATGTTGATGGTGTTGGCCACCAGCAACAGCATGACCAGAGAAATGGTGACACCGCGTGAGTTGGTCCTTGCCAGGTTGGCCGCCAGGCCGCGGCCCGTGACGCTGCCGATACGCGCGCTGATGACCTGAATCCCCACCATCAGCGGATAGGTGATCAGCAGCGTCCACAATGTGCCGAAGCCGTATTGTGCGCCTGCCTGGGAATACGTGGCGATTCCGCTGGGGTCGTCATCGGCAGCGCCGGTGATCAGGCCGGGACCAAGCTTGTTGAGCCACCGCAAGAGCGTTTTTTTCATCGGTAAAGTAACGGGTTGGGCAGGGTTGGGCGGCGGCGATTTTGCCATATTTTGGCGGCGGCAATCAGAACAAATATTGATCGGGGTGACCGGACGATGCTGTGCGGAATTCTGTGCCGCCATGGACAGCATGGCACACCACGGCCGGCAGGTTTACAAGCGCCGGCGCTAGCTCGGCGGTGCAACCTTGATGACTTCGTCTAGCGTCGTCGTGCCTGCCGCGACCTTCATGGCACCTGAAATCCGCAGCGGTTTCATGCCTTCGCGGTAGGCCACTTCGCGAATGCGCGCGATGTCGGTAGTCGGGGTGACCAGTTTGCGCAATTCGGGCGACATCATCAGGATTTCATAAATGCCGACCCGGCCCGAGTAACCGGTCATGCGGCATTCGAGACAGCCCTCCTGATGCTGGAATTGCGCCGGCCTGCCGGTTTTCCAGGGTGCGACCAGTTCGTTCCATTGGTCATTTTCGTCGGCTCGCACCGGCTGCGGCCGTTTGCAATGCGGGCACAGCGTGCGCACCAGGCGTTGCGCCATGATGCCCAGTATCGTGGCATTGATCATGAAGGGCGCAACACCGAGATCGAGCAGCCGGGTGATGGCCGAGGGGGCATCGTTGGTGTGCAGCGTGGACAGCACGAGGTGGCCGGTCAGCGCGGCCTGGATCGCCATGTCGGCGGTTTCCAGGTCGCGTATTTCGCCGACCATGATGATGTCCGGATCCTGGCGCATCAGCGCCCGCAGGCCGTCGACGAAATTGAGATCGATGCCATGCTGCACCTGCATCTGGTTGAATGCCGGCTCGACCATCTCGATCGGGTCCTCGATGGTGCAGACGTTGACCTCGGGCGTGGCCAGATGTTTGAGCGTGGAATACAGCGTGGTGGTTTTGCCCGAACCGGTCGGGCCGGTGACCAGGATGATGCCGTTCGGTTGCGAGGTCATCCTGTCCCAGCGGGCGCGATCCTCGTCGGAAAATCCGAGCTCGGAAAAATCGCGCACCAGCACTTCCGGGTCGAAAATGCGCATCACCAGTTTTTCGCCGAACGCGGTCGGCAGCGTGGACAGGCGCAGCTCGATCTCCTGTCCGTCGGCGGTGCGCGTCTTGATGCGGCCATCCTGCGGTCGGCGCTTCTCGATCACATCCATGCGTCCCAGCAGCTTGATGCGGCTGGTCATCGCGGTCATCACCGACATCGGGATCTGGTATACCTGGTGCAGCACGCCATCGATGCGGAAGCGCACGAACCCGATATCGCGCCTGGGCTCGATGTGGATGTCCGAAGCGCGCTGCTCGAAAGCGTACTGCCACAACCAGTCGACGATCGTGACAATGTGCTGGTCGTTGGCGTCGAACTGCTGCCTGGATTTGCCCAACTCCACCAATTGTTCGAACGAAGCCTGTCCGGATTTATCCTGTCGCTTGGTCTGCGCCGCATTCTTTACCGAGCGTGCCAGATTGTAGAATTCGACCAGGTAGCGGCTGATGTCTTCCGGTGTTGCGACAACGCGGCGGATGTCCTTGCGCAGCGTTTGCTGGAGCACTTTTTCCCAGTCGCGCAGGAACGGTTCGGCGGTCGCGATCACCACCTCTTTGGCAGTCACCTGCACCGGCAGGATGCCGAAGCGGGTCGCATAGTCGTTCGACATGATGTCGGTGACGATCGAAAAATCGATTTTCAGCGGGTCGATGTGGAAATACTCGAGCCCGACGCGGCCGGCCAGCCATTCGGTCAGCGCATCCAGGTTCAGCGCGCGGTGCGGCGGCTGCAGCGATTTCCAGTTCTGTGCGGCGATGGCGGTGAGCGGATGAACGTTCTGGCGCTGGCCGCGGCGTTCGGCGATCACCGCATCGGCGGATGCCTGGCTGATCAGGCCGTCGGCAACCAGCATGCCGAGAAGCTCGGACAAGGTCAGTTTGTGTTCATGCGTACCCGGCTTCTCCATGCGCAACTCCCTGATAGGTTCGTCAAACTATACTGTTATCGCGTTACTTGCTCAATGGGGATGACTTGGCCAGTGCAGTCAAACCGTAGTGCGCGAATTTTTCGGTCGCGATGAACACCTGCTGAAGTCGTGTGCGACAAGCCGGTCTATTGTCTGATTGCCGCGAAGACCTTTTTCGCCAGTTCGCCAGTCGCCTGCAACGGATGGTCGCGTATTTTCTTCTCCTGTTCCGCCATGATCAGGAACAG
>CAZCKZ010000250.1:0-1249 GCA_964499395.1 uncultured Gallionella sp.
CCGCCGAGTATGCCGCCGGCATGGTTGGACAGGAAACCCTGCGGCGTCAACTCGTCGCCATGCTCTGTGCCCTTCTGCATCACGCAGCTGAAGCCCGCGCCGATCTCGACGCCCTTCACCGCGTTGATGCTCATCAGCGCGTAGGCGATCTCGGCATCGAGGCGGTCGTATACCGGCTCGCCGAGGCCCACCGGCACGTTCTCGGCGACCACGGTGAGTTTCGCGCCGATCGAGTCGCCGGACTTGCGCAGCGCGTCCATGTAGTCTTCCAGCGCGGGCACCACGCTCGGATCGGGCGCGAAGAACGGGTTGTCGTTGACCCCGTCCCAGCTCTTGAATGGGATCTCGATCTCGCCGATCTGGGAGATGTAGCCGCGTATCACCACACCGTATTTCTCGTGCAGCCATTTCTTGGCGATCGCACCGGCCGCGACGCGCACCGCGGTCTCGCGCGCCGAGGAACGCCCGCCGCCGCGGTAGTCGCGGAAGCCGTATTTCTGGGTGTAGGTGTAGTCGGCATGGCCGGGGCGGAAGGTGCTGGCGATGTTGCCGTAGTCCTTGCTGCGCTGGTCCTCGTTGCGGATCAGCAGCCCGATCGGCGTGCCGGTGGTCTTGCCCTCGAATATGCCGGACAGGATTTCCACCGTGTCCGATTCGCGGCGCTGCGTGACGTGGCGCGAGGTGCCGGGCTTGCGCCGGTCCAGGTCGTGCTGCAGGTCGGCCGCGGACAACTCCATGCCCGGCGGGCAGCCGTCCACCACGCAGCCGATCGCCGCGCCGTGCGATTCGCCGAACGATGTCACCGTGAACAGGGTGCCTATTGTGTTTCCGGACATGACCAAGCCTCGCGTAATTATTGCTGCGAGTTTAACATATCAGCCACCATGCATAAGCCAGCAAGCCCGGAGACTGACCGATGAAAGCCATATTGATGACCAGCGCAGGCGGCCCTGAAGTACTGGCCCTGCGCGATGTCGAAAAACCCGAACTGCCCTCGCCGCACCATCTGCGCGTGAAACTCGCCGCGGCGGGCGTGAATCCGCTGGATGCCAAGCTGCGCGCCAGGGCGATTTATCATCCCGACAAATTGCCCGCGATACTGGGTTGCGACGGAGCGGGCATCGTCGAGAAGGCCGGCAGCGCGGTGACGCGCTTCAGGGAAGGCGATGCGGTGTATTTCAACAACGGCGGGCTGGGCGGGAATCAGGGCGACGAGCCGGGCTGTTATGCCGAATACACCACCGTGCAT
>CAZCKZ010000250.1:1259-3151 GCA_964499395.1 uncultured Gallionella sp.
CGGCCAATATCAGCCTGCAGCACAGCGCCGCGATGCCGCTGGTGCTGATCACCGCATGGGAAGCGCTGGTCGATCGCGCCAATCTGCAAGCCGGGCAAACCATCCTGATACACGGCGCCACCGGAGGCGTGGGGCATATCGCATTGCAGATCGCCAAGCATCTCGGTGCCCGCGTGGCCGTCACCGTCAGCGACGACAGAAAGGAAGGTCTGGCCCAAGGTCTCGAAGCCGACAGGATCATCCGCTACAAAGAGACGGACTTCGTTGCCGGGATCGCCGGGTGGACCGGCGGAAAGGGCGTGGACGTGGTGCTCGACACGGTGGGCGGGGAGACTTTCCTGCGCTCGTTGAATGCGGTGCGCATCGGCGGCAGGATCGTGACCATCCTGTCCACCCCGTTATCGCTGGAGGACATGCAGCTGGCAAGGCTGCGCAATCTGTCGATATGCTTTGAGCTGATGCTCACCCCGCAGGTAATGAAGCTGCACGACGAACGCATCCGCCAGCGCAAAATACTCGAACAGGGCGCGCAACTCGTCGAGGCCGGCAAGCTAGGCGTGCTGGTCTCCGAGGCGCTGCCGCTGCAGGATGCGGCCGAAGCCCATCGCCTGATCGAAACAGGCAGCACGGTGGGCAAGATCATCCTGACGATGGCGTGAACGCTTGATCAGATTTGGCAGGAGCGGGCCATGCCCGCGATTGTTATTTGTTCGCGGGCATGGCCCGCTCCTACAGCTATTTCTTACCCTTCCCGGTTGCGCATGTGGTCCGCCACCTTGGCGAAGGCGGCAGACAACTCCTGGCGCAGCGCCGTGTCTTCCACCACTTCATCCAATGCCTGATTCATGCACATCAGCCACTGGTCGCGCTCGGCGGTGCCGATCGGGAACCGCAAATGGCGGGCGCGCAGCATCGGATGGCCGTATTCATCGACATACAACTGCGGACCGCCCATCCAGCCGGTCAGGTATTTGTACAGCTTGTCCGTCGCACCCTGCAAATCTTCCGCATGCAGCTTGCGTATGCCGTAGGCCTCCGGCAACTCGTCCATCAATTGATAGAATCGAATCACCAGCGCGCGGACCTTTTCCGCGCCACCGATGCGTTCAAAATGGGTCTGGGGTTTGTTCATCCGGGGTTCGTTCATCTGCTTCCGCTTTCATATCGGGTTGCGAATTCTACTCTACCCCAGCGGAAACCTCGCCAGCACCCGGTAATGCGGCTCACCTTCCTGTTGCTCGGACTGCACCAGCGCAAAATCCCTGATCTGCCAGCACACCGGCCGCTTCTTCGGCAGCGCTGCGTCGGTCCACCGGGCGTTGCGCAACAGCGTGACATGCGGCTTATATTGGCGCCGATCGAAATCGAAACCGTGCACCGACAGGCGCTGTTCCAGCGCGTCGACCAGCTGTGCCAGCTGTTGCGGGGTTTCGCCGGGCGCGGCATACACGATGTGGTTATGTCCCCAGTAATGCGCCGCATCGAAACACAATTCGAATGCCTGCCCGCTGACTTCCTGCGCCGCCAGTTGCAACGCCTCCAGCCTGGCCTGTTCGACATTGCCGATGAACACCAATGTGTTGTGCAGCATTTCGCTGCGCATCGCGCGCCCGCCGCACAGGCGCTGCAGCGGTTTCTGCCATGCGGCCAGCCGGTCGCGCTCCGCGGCTGTCGGCCACAGCGCGAAGAAGACTTTTGCTTTCGGGTTGTCGGACGGTTCGGCCATGGGTCGCATTTTATCCGCAACTCAAGACGGTCGAGTACCGAGCCGCATTCAGACAGCCTCTCTTTCGGGTAAAATGCGCGCCTTGCCTAGCCCGAGACAATCCAAAGAGAACAATGACCGCACGTTTGCGCGAAATCCCCTATAACTACACTTCGTTTTCCGACCG
>CAZCKZ010000251.1:0-3129 GCA_964499395.1 uncultured Gallionella sp.
TTTGTTTTTCGCCTTCTCATCCAGCTCGCGCAAATGCGCGAGCTTTTCCGCAATCTTCGCTTCAAGCCCGTGATCGGTCGGTTCGTAGAAACTCACTTCCGGCATGTCATCGGGGAAATAGGTTTCGCCCGCCGCGTAGGCTTCTTCCTCGTTGTGCGCATAGCGGTAATCCTTGCCGTAATCGAGCTGCTTCATCAGCTTGGTCGGCGCGTTGCGCAGGTGCAGCGGCACCGGGCGCGACTGGTCCTGTTTGACGAAAGCGCGGGCGGCATTATACGCGA
Organism: uncultured Gallionella sp.; assembly: GCA_964499395.1. GTDB lineage: Bacteria > Pseudomonadota > Gammaproteobacteria > Burkholderiales > Gallionellaceae > Gallionella. Next base: position 282 of record CAZCKZ010000251.1, read on the forward strand.
CATACCCGGCGTTCGACTTCGCGGCGACTGCCATGTACAGCACGGCCTGCGCGAGCGCGAGCTCGCCTTCGGGCGAGCCGAGCCGCTCGTAGGTCGCCGCCGCATTCAGCGCGATATCGACGCCGCGCGGATCGGCAAGGCCGATGTCCTCCCAGGCCATGCGCACGATGCGCCGCGCAAGATAGCGCGGGTCGGCGCCGCCGTCGAGCATGCGCGTGAACCAGTACAGCGCGGCATCCGGATTCGATCCGCGCACCGACTTGTGCAATGCGGATATCTGGTCGTAGAACGCCTCGCCGCCCTTGTCGAAGCGGCGCAGGCTCTCGGCCAGCGTGGCATCGAGAAATTTCACGTCGATTTTCTTTGTTTTCGCGGTGAGCACCGCGGTATCGAGCTGCTCCATCACATTGAACAGCCGGCGCGCATCGCCGTCGGCATAGCCGAGAATGCGCCCCTTCGCATCATCGTCGAACGCGATGCCCTGCAGCACGACCTGGTGGGCGCGCTCGAACAATTGCCCCAGTTCGGCTTCCGACAGCGGCTGCAGCACGTACACCTGCGCGCGCGACAGCAGTGCGCCGTTGACTTCGAACGACGGGTTCTCGGTGGTCGCGCCGATGAAGGTGACCAGCCCCTGTTCGACAAACGGCAGGAACGCATCCTGCTGGGACTTGTTGAAACGGTGCACCTCGTCCACGAACAGGATGGTGTGGCGGCCGTGCTGCTGCAGCGTGAGTTCGGCCTGCGCGATCGCCTCGCGGATATCCTTGACGCCGGACAGCACAGCCGACAGCGGCACGAAATCGGCATCGAACGCCGAGGCCATCAGCCGTGCCAGCGTGGTCTTGCCGACACCCGGCGGCCCCCACAGGATCATCGAATGCAGCTTGCGGGATTCGAATGCGAGGCGCAGCGGCTTGCCCGGGCCCAGCAGATGCGATTGCCCGATGACTTCGTCTATCGTCTTCGGGCGCAGCCGCTCGGCCAGCGGTGCGGCGGGAGAGTGCGTTTCGAACAGGCTGCCGGTGCTCATAAACCGGGTGGCACTAATCGGTTAGTACGTCTGCACCCTTGGGCGGGGTGAACTGGAACTGCCGTGCCGGTATCTTCGGATTGCGCTGCATCGCGGAAAAACGCAGTACCGTCTTGTGCCCGAACATGTCGTTCAGTTCCATCACGACCAGATCAGCCTGCGCGTTGAAGCCCATCCGTATCGTGTTGAAGCTGTTGTCCTGCCCTTTTCCCTTGGGCGTGGCCTGCAGCCATTCCAGGCCGTCCCGGCTGCCGTCTTCGGTCAGCGCAAATCCGCGCTCGATCTCGTTGCTGCCGGAGAGCAGCGCGGCGGGGCTGCTGCCCAGCGCGGAATCGAGTTTCCTGACCGTGACCTGGTTCAGGTCGGAATCGTACAACCAGAACTTCGTTCCATCTCCCACGACCAGCTGCTCGTAGGGCTTCTGGTAAGTCCAGCGGAATTTGCCGGGGCGCTGGAATTCCATGATGCCGGACGCGTTCTGGATCTGGTTGCCGTTCTGGTCCAGCACCTGCTGGGTGAAATTTGCACGTGCGGAATGCGTCGTCGCGATGAAGGTCTTGAGCTTGTCGATTGCGCCGGCATGTGCTTGCAAGGAAAAAATTCCGATCAACAGTCCCGTGATTATCTTTCCCGACTGCGCCCGAAAAAATGCGGGCCGGGTCGAATGGACAGTATTCCCACCTGATCGAAGGTTCAGCAGCCTGTTCATCAGGAACGGGAAGGCGCAATCACTTCGCGGTTGCCGTTGCTCTGCATCGCCGAGACGATGCCGGCCGCCTCCATCTGCTCGACCAGCCGTGCGGCGCGGTTGTAGCCGATGCGCAGATGGCGTTGCACCAGCGAGATCGAGGCGCGGCGATTCTTCAGCACGATTTCAACCGCCTGGTCGTACAGCGGATCGGCTTCTGCATCCAGACCCGCGCCCGGCGCGCCGCCTTCATCCGATGACTCCTCCAGGGAATCCAGGTCGATGATGTACTGCGGTTCGCCCTGTGCCTTCAGATATTCGGCGATGCGGTGCACTTCCTGGTCGGACACGAACGCCCCGTGCACGCGCTGCGGATAGCCGGTGCCCGGCGGCAGATACAGCATGTCGCCCTGCCCCAGCAGCGCTTCCGCGCCCATCTGGTCGAGGATGGTGCGCGAGTCGATCTTGCTCGACACCTGGAACGCGACACGCGTCGGCACGTTGGCCTTGATCAGTCCGGTGATCACGTCCACCGACGGGCGCTGCGTTGCCAGCACCAGGTGGATGCCGGAGGCGCGCGCCTTCTGCGCCAGGCGCGCGATCAACTCCTCGACTTTCTTGCCCACCACCATCATCAGGTCGGCGAGTTCGTCGATGAACACCACGATCAGATACATTTCTTCCAGCAGCTCCGGATTTTCCGGCGTTAATGTGAACGGGTTGGTGTACGGCTGTTTGTTCTTTATACCTTCGCGTATCTTCTGGTTGTATCCGGCGATGTTGCGCACACCGAGGTGGGACATCAGCTTGTAGCGCTTGTCCATTTCCTGCACGCACCAGTTCAAGGCGGATGCGGCCTGGCGCATGTCGGTCACCACCGGTGCGAGCAGGTGCGGAATGCCTTCGTACATCGACAATTCCAGCATCTTGGGATCGATCAGCAGCAGGCGTATTTGCTGCGGTGTCGATTTATACAGCAGGCTCAGGATCATCGCATTGATCGCGACCGATTTGCCGGAACCGGTGGTTCCCGCCACCAGCACATGGGGCATCCTGGCCAGGTCGGCGACCACCGGCTTGCCGGAAATATCCTTGCCCATCGCGATGGTCAGCGCGGAACCCATGTC
>CAZCKZ010000252.1:0-3114 GCA_964499395.1 uncultured Gallionella sp.
TTGGTCTCCGGGTCGTAATCCGTCGGTGTGGCGATGATTACATAGTCCGCTCCGGTATAGGCCTCGCGTTTGTCCAGCGTGGCCTTGAAGTTGAGCGTCTTGTGCTGCAGATAATCTTCGATTTCGGCATCTTCAATGGGCGATTGCCTGCGGTTAAGCATCTCGACCTTTTCGGGAACGATGTCGATTGCCACCACCTCATTGTGCTGGGCAAGCAGGACAGCATTGGAAAGACCTACGTAACCGGTACCGGCAATGGCAATTTTCATAACACCCGACTTTCAAAAAAATAGGCGCGCATTATGCCGCAGAATGAACCGGAGGTCAGCCGCCTTCGGTGTTCCGGAGGAGTGATTGATATAGCGCCAGGTCACTCGCCGAATAGCAGCAGAAGGTCACCTCGCGCAATGAAGACGGCGAGCGGATAAATTCGCGCACCGCCGCAATCGCCACTCCGGCAGCCTGTTCCGGCGGATAGCCAAAGATGCCGGTGCTGATGCAGGGGAAGGCGATGCTGACAAGATTTTGTGCGGCAGCAAGGGAAAGGCTCTCTCGGTAGCACGAAGCCAGCAGCTTCGCTTCGTTCCGCGTCCCGCCATGCCACACCGGCCCCACGGTATGAATCACGAATTTCGCGGGCAAGTTGTAGCCGCGCGTCAGACGCGCTTCTCCGGTCGGACAGCCGCCCAGCGTGCGGCATTCCGCCAGCAACTCCGGCCCCGCCGCGCGATGGATCGCGCCGTTTACGCCGCTCCCGTCCAGCAGCGACAAATTTGCCGCGTTGACGATGGCATCCACGTTCAGTTGGGTGATATCGGCCTGGATCGCGTGGAGGATGGTCATGGAGTGCAGCCAAGATTCTCGGTGAGCTTGTCGAACACACTTTTTATCAGTTCAGGCGCAAGGCAATCCAGTTCGATATTGTCCGGCATTGACCTCAGCCATGTGAGCTGGCGTTTGGCCAGCTGCCGCGTGGCGGCGATGCCGGTTTCCAGCAGTTGCATATCATCGATCTCGCCCTCCATGAATTGCCACGCCTGACGATAGCCGACACAGCGCATGGCGGTCATGTTCGGATGCAGCGGGTATTTTTCGCGCAGCGTGCGCAGTTCATTGACCAGCCCCTGTTCGAGCATGGCCTTGAAACGCGTCACGATGCGGGCATGGAGTTGTGCACGGTCGGAGGGGATCAGCGCGATCGGAATCACGCGGTAGGGAAGCACATTCGACGTTTGCTGTCTGATAAGTGCAGACATCGGTTTTCCGCTGATGCGGTAGATCTCCATCGCGCGCTGGATGCGCTGAGTGTCGGTCGGTTTGAGCCGTGCGGCGGTTTCGGCATCTACCTCGGCCAGTTTGCTGTGCAGGTGTTCGATGCCGTGCTCTGCGATCTCGGCATCGAGCGCGGCGCGCACTGCGGGATCGGATTGCGGAAGGTCGTTGAGACCTTCGCGCAACGCCTTGAAATACAACATTGTGCCGCCGACCAGCAGCGGGATTTTGCCGCTCTGCGTGATGTCATGCATCAGGCGCAGCGCATCGTGGCGGAACGCGGCGGCAGAATAGGCTTCGGTCGGGTCTATGATGTCGATCAGGTGATGCGGCGCGCGGGCGAGGGTGGCGGCATCAGGCTTGGCGGTGCCGATATCCATGTCGCGGAATACCAGCGCCGAATCCACGCTGATGATTTCCACCGGCAGGTGCCTGACCAGCTCAACGGCGACGCCGGTCTTGCCGCTGGCGGTCGGGCCCATCAGGAATATCGCCGGCGGGAGTGGGTTCATTCAGCTATTTACCGCGCATGAACATTTTGTCGAGTTCGGCAAGCGTGACCTGAAACCATGTCGGGCGGCCGTGGTTGCATTGGCCGGAGCGTTCGGTCTGTTCCATCTCGCGCAACAACGCATTCATCTCGGCGATGCTGAGGATGCGGTTGGCGCGCACCGCACCGTGGCAGGCAAGCGTGGAGAGCAGTTCGTCGCGCCGTTCGGTCATCGCGCGGCTCGCGCCGAATTCGCGCAGTTCGTCGATCACGTCATGCGCGGCGGCTTCGGCTTCGGATTGCTTGAGCATCACCGGCATGGCACGCACCGCCAGCGTATTCGGCGAGAGCGGTGCGATGTCGAAGCCGAGTTTTCCGAGCGCATCCTGTTCGGCCTCCACGGTGGCGACTTCCAGCGGATCGGCATAAAAACTGACCGGGATCAGCAGCGGTTGGGTGGCGATCTGTTCGGCATCCAGCGAGGCCTTGAGTTTTTCATAGACGATGCGTTCGTGCGCGGCGTGCATGTCCACGACGATCAGGCCTTGCGTGTTTTGCGCGAGGATGTAGACGCCTGAGAGTTGCGCGAGGGCGAAGCCGAGGGGGTATTCATTTTGCGGAACGGAAAAATCAACCCCCCTCGATCCCCCCTTGTCAGGGGTGAAGACCGCACCTCCGCTGAGAATGGGAGGTTGGGAGGGGTTTGCAATTTCAGTTTGTACTTCCCACAGGCGATAGGCGGCTGCCCGCTCCGCAACACCGAATCGCATGGAATTCTGGCGCATGTATTGTTGCGCCGGAATAAACGTTGCGGAGCGCTGTTGTTCGGGTGCGAGGCTCTCCTGCCCGCTTGCCGGGACTGCGAGCGCCTGTTGCAGGGTATGGAAGATGAATTGATGAATGCCCTGGCTTTCGCGGAAACGCACTTCGCTTTTGGCGGGATGCACGTTCACATCGACCTGCTCGGGCGGCAGCTCGAGAAACAGCACGAAGGCCGGATGGCGCTGGTGGTGCAGGATGTCCTGATAGGCCTGCCTTAGCGCGTGGCTGGCGACCTTGTCGCGCACGAAGCGGCCATTCACGAAAAAATATTGCGCATCGCGGCTGGCGCGCGAATAGGCGGGCAGCGCCGCCAAGCCTTGCAGCGACAGGTTCGCCGCGCTGCGCGAGACCGGTACCGCTGCCTGGCCGAATTCATCGCCGAGCAGTGCCGCGACGCGCTTCATCGCTGCTTGTTCACCCTCCGATGCAGACAGCTGCCAGATCGTGCGGCCGTTGTGCTGCAAAGAGAAAGCGACATCGGGACGCGACAATGCGATGCGTTTGAAGGCTTCCTCGCACCAGGCGAATTC
>CAZCKZ010000253.1:0-2216 GCA_964499395.1 uncultured Gallionella sp.
GTCTCCTGCGAACGGCTGTTCCAGCCCAGGCTGGAAGGCAAACCGGTGGTGGTGCTCTCCAATAACGACGGCTGCGTGGTGTCGCGCTCGCAGGAAGTCAAAGACCTCGGCCTCAAGATGGCCGTGCCGTGGTTCCAGATGAAAGACATCGCCAAACGCCACGGCATCATCGCGCTGTCTTCCAACTACGCGCTGTACGCCGATATCTCCAACCGGGTGATGCGGCTGTTGTCGCAATACTGTCCAGATCAGGAGATCTATTCGATAGACGAGTCTTTCCTCGATCTGACCGGCATCGCTGACCTGACCGAGTATGCGCAAACGATACGCGGCACCATCAGACAATGCGTCGGCATCCCGGTATGCATAGGTATCGCGCCAAGCAAGACCCTGGCCAAACTCGCCAACCATTTCGCCAAAAAGCACAAGCAGTATTACGGCGTGTGCGACTTCAATGCGATGACAACACGCATGCTGGACAACCTGCTCGCAAGGATAGATGTTGGCGAAGTCTGGGGCGTGGGCAGGCGCAGCGCCGAACGCTTGCAGAAAATGGGCATAAACACGGTGCTGGAGTTGAAATACAGCCCTGCCAAGCGCATCCGAGCCGAATTCGGGGTGGTCATGGAACGCATCGTCGCGGAACTGAACGGCGAAGCCTGCATCGGACTGGACGAGATCACGCCGTCACGCCAGCAGATCATTTGCTCGCGTTCGTTCGGCGTGCCGGTTTCCTCGCTGGCAGACCTGGAACAGGCAGTCATCGCCTACACCAGCCGCGCCGCCGAAAAACTGCGCAGCCAGCATTCGCTTGCGGGCGGCATCCAGGTCTATATCCGCACCAATCCGCACAAGGCCAATTCCCATAAGGAAGGCGGTTCGCAATATCAGCCAGCCATGCTGCTGCCCTTGTCCGAGCCCACGAATGACACACGCCTGCTGTGCCGTGCCGCCCTGGGCGGTTTGCGGCAAATCTACCGCAGCGGCTACGCATATCAAAAGGCCGGCGTGATGCTTACCGAGATCGTCGCCGCAACGTCAAGGCCGCGCACGCTGTTCGATGATGTCGCGGCACAGCAAAAATCTGCCGCGCTGATGGAAACACTCGACCGCATCAACCGCCGCATGGGCAGCGGAACGATGCAACTGCTCGGCGAAGGGGTCAGGAAAAGCTGGTCCCTGCGGCGCGGGAATATGTCGCCACGCTATACAACGGAATGGAACGAACTGGCGGTAGCACGATGAAATGTTCGGTTCAGCAAACCGGTTGTTTTGGAGTATTATTTTCAAATTACATTATGTAAGTCCAATAAAACACTTGTATATTAGCATTTAATTATATACAATGCGCTTTAGTTATTGATATTTCGAAAGAATTACCGAATGGAGATGTTCAGATGGTCTTATTGAGCAAGACAGGCTTGGGCTGGCTGGCTGGCGGAGTACTGTTGTTGTGGTACACATCAGGCTCTGCATTTGCTGCAGACCTGCAACAATGTGTAAACATTGCACTCAAGCAGAACCCCGACATTCTGGCCAGCCAGTCACAATTAGCACAGGCGGAATCGGCATTGAGCCAGGCTCAGGGCCAGCGTTTGCCCAAACTCACCGCTTCAGTGACCGGCACACGCACCAATGATGCGCTGAATGCCTTTGGTCTCAAACTCTCGCAGCGTAATGCCACCTTCGATGACTTCGGTATAAGCCAATATACGGGAATTGGAAATGTTGCACCCACAGCGCTCAATTACCCGGATCCTGTGACCAATTACAACACACGCCTGGAGTTGCAGATACCGCTATATAACGGTGGGATGGTCTCAGGATATGTCGATCAGGCGCATGCCTACGTCAAAGCGGCCCAGGAAGGTGATCAGGCAGCGCGCCAGCAGGTCATTTTCCATGTCATACAAGCCTACCAGGGTGTCCATACCGCGCGCGCCTATGTCAACGTGGCACAACAGGCAGAAGCGGCTGCCGAGGCTTACGTCAAGACCACCCGGAATTTGCTGAACGAGGGCGTGGTGGTCAGAAGCGATTTATTGTTCGCGCAAGTGAATCTCGCCAATGTCAAAGTCAATCTGCAAGAGGCCCAGCGTGGTGAAGCCGCCGCGGTCGATCAATTGCATCTGTTGTTGGGTATGCCACTCAATGAAAAGCTGGAGATCGGTCCCGATTTTACGCCGACTGCATTGAGCGGAACTGTCGCCAATCTG
>CAZCKZ010000253.1:2226-3113 GCA_964499395.1 uncultured Gallionella sp.
TCGCAACCAACCCCGGCCTTCTGGCAATGCGCAATCAGCTGGACGCGGCAGGTGCCGGCGTGAAAGTGGCGGGTGCCGACTACTACCCGCATTTCAATGCGATGGTCAGACAGGACTGGAATGCACCGACATTCCAGCAGAAGGCTTCTTCATACACTGTGGCAGGCGTACTTTCCTGGAATATATTCGACATGGGCGTGACGCGCGGCGCCGTGGGACGTGCTGAAGCATCCCGGGCGGAATTGCAGACCAGACTCAGACAGGCTGAAGAAGGCGTGCGCTTCCAGGTGGCAGACGCCTGGCGTGGATCGGCCGAGGCAGAATCACGACTCAATGCCCGGACTGCAGCGGTCGCACAGGCGGAAGAAGCGCAGCGGCTGGTGGCCAAGCGCTATGAGAACGGCGTCACCACCATGGTCGAAGTGCTGGCCGCACAAGCACAACTCGACAAGGCGCGTGCAGAGGAAGTGGCTGCGCATTATCAGCTGACTGTACAACGCTCCGCATTGCGTCTCGCAGTGGGAAAACTCGATAGCGATCAATTGTGATGTACGCAGGATTAAGGAGAGAAATGATGAGGGCGCAAGACATATCAATGCTGACAATAGCTGCAACGCTGTTCTTTTCGCTGGCAGGTTGCCAACCCCACGATCAAACAGCGGCGGCTCAGATCAAAACAGTGAACGCCCAGGCAATTACACTCAACCTGACTGAAGTCCCTGTCACAGACGCCTCACCAGGCGCGGTCATTTCGGAACAGCAAGTGCAGGTAGCATCAAGGCTGATGGGCTACATCCACGACATCCCGGTGCATGAAGGCGATACGTTCAAAGCAGGTCAATTAATTTTCTCCATCGATCCTACGGACATCAATGGGCTAGTTGATA
>CAZCKZ010000254.1:0-3104 GCA_964499395.1 uncultured Gallionella sp.
AACGGCCAATATCAGCAAAAAGCCCAGCCAGTAATAAGCGCGCCGGACACCCTGTTCCGTTTCGGTGGATTTATATCCGGTCAGCATGGCGCGCACCAGGTTTTCGCGATGCAGGATGCTGCTTGTGAGCACGCCGATCAGGTGCAGCGCGATCACACCCAGCATGATGTTGGTCGCGAGCCCGTGCAGCTCGACCACCCGGTCGCTCGCTTCATCCTGAAGCGACATCACCCCGGTCACGCAAATAAACAATCCCAACGCCAGCAGCAGCCAGACCGACACACTCCCCACCGGGTTGTGCCCCGGATAATGTTCCGGTTTGCCTTTGACCATTGCCCGCAGATAAGCAACGATTTCCCCGGGATTGAACAGGAATGAACTGAACCGCGCATAGCGTGTGCCGATGAATCCCCACACCAGCCTGAACATCAGCAAGCCCAGCAGGATGTAGCCCAGCGCGTCATGGTAATCGCGCAAACGCTCGGAAAATGCCAGCAGATATGCGCCCCCGAACGCCAATACCTGCAGCCAGTGAAATACCCGCGTGGGCACGTCCCACACCAGAATGCGTCGAATCATGATGTTTACTTTCTATCTGGGAATTCTGACATGCCGTTCGCTGAAATCACCCTTGTCCGCGGTGGTGTGGCATGCCCCGCAATTGGCGCGGCTTTTGACCTTGGGACTTTTCCAGTGCCGCGCGGCAACTTCCCGGTGTTCGGACTTGAACCAGCGGGTTTCGGTGATGCGCAACACCGGCTTGCCCGATACCTTATGCCTTCTGATGCTGGCATTCTTTTCAAGATAAGCCGTTATTTCCTTCGCGGTTGAGGGATCGAGACTGGCATTGCTGCCGAAATGCCTGTCCAGCCCGGACATGATCGCGCGCCACGATTCGGCGGGAAGATAGCGCGCCGGATAGGCAACGTGACAGGCGCTGCATTCGGTGGCCCATTTTGCATCGACGATTGCAGGACGGTGTCCTGTGTCTTCATCGTCGTCATCAGCGCGGGCATTTGAAACATGGGCAACAGACATCATTGCCGCCATCGCCAACATGCCAACGACCAGCATCGGGGAAAACTTTTTATAATCGAACATCATGACCATCCCCTATTTTTTTACGGTCAGCAGGTATGCGAGCACATCGCCTTTTTCCTGCGCGGTGCATTCACGGTCGAGCACGTCGTTGCAATTGCGTCTGAACCACTTTTTGACTTTTTTCATGTCAGTGAATCGTTCTTCATTCGCGGCCGGGGCAAGCGGCTTGATGAGTTTGCCGGTCTCGGCATGTTTGCCCTCCGCCGCGGGATTGTCGGTGTGGCAGGAGGAACAGCTCAGATCGTGCTTATGTTTGGTCTTGAAAAAACTCTCCCCGTGCGCGGCCGAAAATCCCTGAAAACCCGGCGTGGCCGACGCCTCGATTTTTATCGCAGCCAGCACCTCGCCGGGGGTTTCCGCGAAAGCCGTGTTCGCCGCCAGACTGCAGGAACCGATAACCAGACCAAATGCAAAAAATATGCGCAACATCCATGACCCCCATTTAAGTGAAGCGTGCTTGAGTAGCTTGCTGGCCAAAAGTTCAATTTTTTATTTTAACTTATCATGCATATGATTCTGTATATTCGTGCCGGATATCAATTGAAATCGATGACCTGCCGTGATGCGCTATCGCCCTCAACGTCGATTCAGGACTCCAACGGAAGCCGCTAAAGCCAGTTGAGCATCGCACTGCCAATGGTAGAATCCAACCATGCTCAACGAACGCGCCCAAATCCTGCTCAAAACCCTGATGGAACGCTACATCAGCGACGGCCAGCCGGTCGGCTCGCGCGCACTGCTTCAGCATTCCGGGCTGGATGTAAGCTCTGCGACCATCCGCAACGTGATGTCCGAGCTGGAAGATATCGGCCTGGTCAGTAGCCCGCACACCTCGGCGGGGCGCATTCCGACCGCTCTGGCGTATCGCTTGTTCATCGACACCATGCTGGTCACCAAACCGCTGGACAGCGCGCGCGTGCGGCAGATGGAATACAAGTTGCAGCCGGACAACCCGTCGCGGCTGATCGCACAAGCCTCGAATCTACTTTCCGACCTGACGCACTTCGCCGGTGTGGTCGCGACGGTGAAGCGCAGCGCGATCACGGTGCGCCAGATCGAATTCCTGCGACTGGGCGAAAAACGGGTGCTGCTGATCATCGTAATGCCGGACGGCGAGGTCGAGAACCGCGTGCTGTTGCTGGAACGCGATTACACCCAGTCGCAACTCACCGAGGCGGGCAACTTCCTCAACCAGAATTACATCGGTTGCAGTTTCTCGCAGATTCGCGACCGGTTGCGCGGCGAATTGCGGCAACTGCACCAGGACATGAGCGCGCTGATGGCGGCGGCACTGGCCGCGGGCGATGCGGCGGAAGCAAAACAGGCCGGAGACTACGTGATCAGCGGCGAACACCATCTGCTGGATATCGAAGACCTTTCCGCCGACATGAACCGCTTGCGCGGACTGTTCAACCTGTTCGAGAAAAAAACCGAACTGCTGCAACTGCTCGAAGCGGGTCGCCGCGGACAGGGTATCCATATCTTTGTCGGCAGCGAATCCGGGCTGGCTTCGCTGGACGAGTGCAGCGTGATCACCGCCCCCTACGCTGCCGACGGCCGGGTAGTCGGCACGCTCGCCGTGGTCGGCCCGAAACGCATGGACTATGAGCGCGTCATTCCCATCGTGGACATCACCGCGCGCCTGCTCGGCAACGCGCTTTCGCAGAACTAAACCCGGCAATGTTAAAAATCCCATAATGAGCTATCAGACCGAACCCACGTTTGCGCACGGCACACCGAGCAAGACCGGTATCCTGCTGGTCAATCTAGGCACACCCGATGCGCCCACTGCCAAGGCCGTGCGTCCCTACCTGAAAGAATTTCTCGGCGATCCGCGCGTGGTGGAAATTCCCAGGGCGATATGGTGGCTGATCCTCAACGGCATCATCCTCAACACCCGCCCGAAAAAATCCGCCGCAAAATATGCCAAGATCTGGATGCCCGAAGGTTCGCCTTTGCGCGTTCATACCGCAAAGCAGACCGTGCTGCTGCAAGGCTACCTG
>CAZCKZ010000255.1:0-3065 GCA_964499395.1 uncultured Gallionella sp.
CGGTGATCCTGGTCAGCAAGGACATCAACATGCGCATCAAGGCGCGCGCGTTGGGGCTGGAAGCGCAGGACTATTTCAACGACAAGGTGCTGGAAGACAGCGACCTGCTTTATACCGGCGTGCTGCCGCTGCCCGACGACTTCTGGGACAAGCACAGCAAGGACATGAAGTCATGGCAAAAGGACGGCCGCACTTATTACCAGATATACGGCCCGCTGTGCGCGGCATTTTTTGTCAACCAGTTCGTCTTCCAGGAAAACGGATCCACGCCGTTCTATGCGATTGTGCTGGAACAAAACGAACTGACCGCCCAACTGTGCACCCTGACCGATTACACCCACAGCAAGAACAATGTGTGGGGTATCACCGCGCGTAATCGCGAACAGAATTTCGTGCTCAATCTGCTGATGAATCCGGAGATTGATTTCGTTACCCTGCTGGGCCAGGCGGGAACCGGGAAAACTCTGCTGACCCTGGCCGCCGGGTTGCTGCAAACGCTGGAAGCCAAACTTTACTCGGAGATCATCATCACCCGGGTCACGGTTCCGGTCGGTGAAGACATCGGCTTCTTGCCCGGTACCGAGGAAGAAAAGATGACGCCATGGATGGGCGCACTGGAGGACAATCTCGATGTGCTGAACAAATCCGACGAGGAAGGCGGCGACTGGGGCCGCGCCGCCACGCGCGATCTGATCCGCTCGCGGGTAAAGGTCAAATCGCTGAATTTCATGCGCGGGCGCACCTTCCTCAATAAATATGTCATCATAGACGAGGCACAAAACCTGACGCCCAAACAAATGAAAACGCTGGTCACCCGCGCGGGTCCCGGCACCAAGGTGGTGTGCATGGGTAACATCGCGCAGATCGACACGCCCTATCTCACCGAAGGCAGTTCGGGTCTGACCTATGTGGTGGACCGATTCAAAGGCTGGCCGCACGGCGGGCACGTTACGCTGATGCGCGGCGAACGCTCAAGACTGGCCGATTACGCAGGAGAAGTGCTGTAACAACAATTTATGGATGAGCCCGTCAAAAAATCCGATGCCGAATGGCGCAACCAGCTCACCCCCGAGCAGTACCGGGTGTGCCGTCAATGCGGCACGGAACCGCCGTTCACCGGCAAATATTGGGATTGCCATGATGCGGGTATCTACCGGTGTGCGTGTTGCAACAGCGCGCTGTTCGATTCGGCAACCAAATTCGAGTCGGGAAGCGGATGGCCGAGTTTTTGGCAGCCCTGCAAGCCCGAAAATGTCATGTCAAAAACCGATACCAGCCACGGCATGAAACGTGTTGAAGCATGCTGCACACAATGCGGCGCGCACCTCGGCCATATATTTCCCGATGGCCCGAAACCCACCGGTTTGCGCTATTGCATCAACTCCGCCTCGCTGGTACTGGAAAAAACCTAGCCGGCCAACGATTACGATGAAGCTGTTATTCGATCTTTTTCCCGTCCTCCTGTTCTTTGTCGCTTACAAGTTCCAGGGGATCTATGTCGCCACGGCGGTGGCGATTGCCGCGACCGTCGTCCAGATCATCTGGACCAAATACCGGCATGGCAAAGTCGACATGATGTTATGGGTAACCTTTGCCATCATCAGCATCCTCGGCGGCGCAACCCTGATTCTGCATAATGAAAACTTCATCAAATTGAAACCGACCGTGCTGTACTGGATATTTTCCGCTATCCTGTTGTTCTCAAATTTGCTGTTCCACAAGAATCTGATGCGCGTTTTGCTCCATGAGAAAATTGCCCTGCCGGTGCATGTCTGGAATCGCCTCAACCTGGTCTGGAGTCTGTTCTTTGCGGCACTTGGCTTCATCAATCTGTATGTGGCTTACAATTTTTCGACGGATAGCTGGGTGAATTTCAAGCTGTTCGGATTTACCGGGCTGATGGTGATATTTATCCTGGCGCAAGGTGCCTGGCTGTCGAAATATATCGATGAGAAGAAGGAAAACAACTGATGGAGGGTCAATAAAAAATGTGGTACGCAATCATCGGGCAGGACGTGCCAGACAGCCTGGACAAGCGCATCGCGGCCCGGCCCGCACATGTTGCCCGCTTGCAGGAACTCCAGAGCCAGGGCCGCCTGCTGCTGGCCGGACCCTTCCCCGCAGTGGACGCGATGGATCCCGGCGCTGCGGGATTCAGCGGCAGCCTGATTGTGGCCGAATTTGCCTCGCTGGCTTCCGCGCAAGACTGGGCGAACGCCGACCCGTACGTGGCGGCTGGGGTTTATGCTGAAGTTCGTGTCCAGCCATTCAGGAAAACCTTTCCCCAATGAATGAACGCGAAACGCTGATTCGCTCCCGTCTCGCCCCGCTTGACCCGCTGCATGTCGAGATCATCGACGAAAGTCACAAACACGCCGGGCATGCCGGTGCGCGCGACGGGGGCGGGCATTATGTGCTGCGCATCGTCTCGGCCCGGTTTGCCGGCAAAAATACGGTTGCCCGTCACCGTATGATATATTCCGCGCTGGGAGAATTGATGAAGCGCGAAATACACGCGCTCACGATACAGGCGAGTGCGCCCGGCGAGATTTAACTGACAATTCATACTTTATCGAAAAGGACATAGGCATGTTTAAAACTGGAACATTTGCAGCACTGGCAATATTAAGCGCACTGCTGGTCAACCCGGCATTTGCCGAGGACAAAGCTGCCGCCACGGTGAATGGCGTTCCCATTCCTCAGGCGCGCGTGGACATGCGTGTCAAGATCGCGACGTCACAGGGTCAGCCGGACACCCCTGCACTGCAAAAGGCAGTACTCGACGACATGATCAATCTCGAAGTGCTGGCGCAGGCAGCAGAAAAGGCCGGAATGGACAAAAATCCCGATGTCATCCAGCAAACCGAACTGGCCAAGCAATCCGTGCTGGTCAGCGCATTCGTGCAGGACTACGCGAAGAACCACCCGATCACCGATGATCAACTGAAGCAGGAATATGACAAGCTGAAAGCCCATCTCGGCACCAAGGAATACAAGGCAAGCCACATCCTGGTCGATACCGAATCCGAAGCCAAGGCCATCATCGCGCAACTCGGCAAGAAGGG
>CAZCKZ010000256.1:0-3059 GCA_964499395.1 uncultured Gallionella sp.
TTGATCTACCAGCTTGTTCTTGCTGATCCAGGGCATCATTGCACGCAACTGGCCACCCACAACCTCGACCGGATGTTCTGCATTCAAACGACGACGCGCAGTCATTTCGGGATAATTGGTACGACCTTCCAGAATGAACTGTTTTGCATAGGAACCGTTCTGAATATTTTTCAGACATTCCTTCATCGCGGCACGTGTCGGGTCGCCGATCACGCGCTGGCCCGTCACATATTCGCCGTATTCCGCATTATTGGATATCGAATAATTCATGTTGGCGATGCCGCCTTCGTACATCAGGTCGACGATCAACTTCAATTCGTGCAGACACTCGAAATAGGCCATTTCCGGCGCGTAACCCGCCTCGGTCAATGTTTCAAAACCGGCCTTGACCAGTTCCACCGCACCGCCGCACAACACAGCCTGTTCGCCGAACAAGTCGGTCTCGGTCTCTTCGCGAAAATTAGTTTCAATCACGCCACCCTTGGTGCCGCCATTGGCTGCCGCGTATGACAGCGCAATATCCTTGGCCTTGCCGGATTTGTCCTGGAACACCGCGATCAGGGTCGGGACACCGCCGCCCTTGAGATATTCGGAACGCACTGTATGCCCCGGGCCTTTAGGTGCAATCATGATGACGTCCACATCGGCACGCGGCACGACCTGGTTGTAGTGAACATTGAAGCCGTGCGCGAATGCCAGCGCTGCGCCCGATTTCATGTTCGGTGCAACCTCCGAATTGTAGACATCCGGAATGTTTTCGTCAGGCAACAGCATCATCACCACGTCGGCACCCTTCACTGCTGCAGCCACTTCTGCGACCTTCAGGCCGGCACTTTCGGCTTTCTTCCAGGAAGCACCGTTCTTGCGCAGGCCGACTGTCACGTTCACACCGGATTCCTTCAAGTTCTGTGCATGAGCATGCCCTTGTGAACCGTAACCGATAATGGTTACTTGCCTGCCCTTGATCAGGGATAAGTCTGCGTCTTTGTCGTAATAAACTTTCATGTTGCCCTCTTTTTAATAAATTACAGTTTCAAAATCCGTTCGCCGCGCCCGATACCGGAAGCACCGCTGCGCACCGTTTCCAGAATCAGGTCACGCCCGATTGCCTGCAGGAAATCATCCAGCCTGGCACAGGTATCGGACAGTTCGATGGTGCAGGTACGATCCGAAACGTCTATGACACGGCCCTGGAAAGAATCCGCGATGCGCTTCAACTCGTCGCGTATCGCGGAATCGGCACGCACCTTGACCAACATCAGTTCGCGCTCCAGATGTTCGCCTTCGCTCAGATCCATGATCGCAGCGACATCGATCAGCTTGTTCAACTGCTTGTTGATCTGCTCGATGACCGCATCCGAACCGCTGGTGACGATGGTCATTCGCGACAAGGTCGGGTCTTCTGTCGGGGCGACAGCAAGCGACTCGATGTTATAACCGCGTGCCGAGAACAGTCCGGCCACACGCGACAAGGCGCCCGCCTCGTTTTCCATCAGCAGAGAAATGATATGCCGCATTACAGGTCCTCCGACAAAATCACTTCAGACAAGCCCTTGCCGCCCGGCACCATCGGAAACACGTTCTCCGTCGGGTCAGTCTGAAAATCCATAAACACCAGATCATTCTTGCGTGCAAATGCTTCTTTCAGCGCAGATTCCACATCGGAGGGACTGTCGATCCGTATCCCGACATGTCCATAGGCTTGGGCCAATTTCACAAAATCAGGCAACGCATCCATGTAGGATTCCGAATAGCGGTTGCCATGGAAGAATTCCTGCCATTGCCGCACCATCCCCAGATATCGGTTGTTCAACGACAGTACCTTGATCGGCAGATGGAACTGCTTGCAGGTGGACAGCTCCTGAATATTCATCTGGATACTGCCTTCACCCGTCACACAGGCCACCGTCGCGCCCGGATTGATCAACTGCACGCCCATCGCGGCGGGCAAGCCAAAACCCATCGTTCCCAGGCCGCCTGAATTGATCCAGCGTCGCGGCTTGTCGAATTTGTAATACTGCGCGGCCCACATCTGATGCTGGCCGACATCCGATGTGACAAAGGCATCGCCGCCCGTTACCTCGTAGAGCTTTTCTATCACGAATTGCGGTTTGATGATCTCAGTGGAATTTTTGTAGCGCAGTCCGCCACCCTTTTCGCGCCACTCGTCCACCTGCTTCCACCATGCCGCCATGTCGGAAGCATCGGATTTCTGTTTGCTGTTGCGCACTTCTTCCAGCAGTTGTTCCAGCACCAGTTTAAGATCTCCGACCACCGGCACATCGACCTTGACGCGTTTGGCGATGGAAGAAGGATCGATATCGATATGGATGATTTTGCGCGGCACCTGTGCGAAATGTTCGACATTGCCAACCACACGGTCGTCAAATCGCGCACCGACCGCCAGCAACACATCGCAATACTGCATTGCCATGCATGCTTCATAGGTCCCGTGCATCCCAGGCATGCCGACGAACTGCTTGTCAGTTGCGGGATAGGCGCCCAGTCCCATCAGCGTCGTGGTGCAGGGAAAGCCAAGCAGACGCGCCAGATCTGTCAATTCGGATGAGGCGCCTGACAGCACTACACCGCCACCGCTGTATATCATCGGACGCTTGGCTTCCAGCAGCAACTGCACAGCGCGCTTGATCTGTGCGCTGTCGCCCTTGCCGACCGGATTGTATGAACGGATATTTACACTGTCCGGATAAAAAAACTCGGTTTTTTGATTCGAAATATCTTTAGGGATATCCACCAAAACCGGTCCTGGACGCCCGGATTTGGCCAGATAAAACGCCTTCTTGATGGTCGGGGCAATATCCTTCACGTCCTTGATCAAAAAATTGTGTTTCACACAGGGCCGTGTTATCCCGACAGCATCGACTTCCTGGAAAGCATCCTCGCCAATCGCAAAACTGGGCACTTGGCCGCTGATCACCACCAGCGGAATAGAGTCCATATAGGCTGTGGCGATACCCGTAACCGCATTGGTTATTCCCGGACCGGAAGTGACCAATGCCACGCCCACTTTCTCGGATGAACGCGCATAACCATCGGCA
>CAZCKZ010000257.1:0-3023 GCA_964499395.1 uncultured Gallionella sp.
CAGGAATTGGTGCAGGTGCCCTGGTTGGCATCGCGGTGGTTGAAGTAACCGGACAACAGGCAGCGCCCGGAATAGGCGATGCACAGTGCGCCGTGCACGAACACTTCCAGCTCCATGTCGGGGCATTGCTGGCGGATCTCCTCGATCTCGTCCAGCGACAGTTCGCGCGACAGGATCACGCGCGTGAGGCCCAGCGATTGCCAGAATTTCACCGCCGCGTAGTTCACGGTGTTGGCCTGCACCGAAAGATGGATATCCACTTCCGGCCAGCGCTCGCGCACCATCGCGATCAGGCCGGGATCGGCCATGATCAGCGCATCCGGCTGCATCGCGATGACCGGCTCCATGTCCGCCATATAGGTTTTCACCTTGGCGTTGTGCGGCATCAGGTTGCTCGCGACGAACAGCTTTTTGCCGAGCGCATGCGCCTCCGCGATGCCGGTGCGCAATTCCTCCATCCGGAATTCATTGTTGCGCGCGCGCAGGGAATAGCGCGGCTGCCCGGCATAAACCGCGTCCGCGCCGAACGCGTAGGCGGTGCGCATTTTTTCCAGCGTGCCCGCCGGCAGCAGCAATTCGGGTATACGCATCACAGCCCCAGCCGCTTCCAGATTTCCAGCGACGGACCGGCATGGTTCAGCGTGTAGAAATGCAGGCCGGGCGCGCCGCCGGCGAGCAGTTTCTCGCACAGCTGCGTGACGACATCGAGGCCGAAGGCCTGCACCGCTTCGCTGTCGTCGCCCAAACCCTCGAGCGTCTTGCGCATCCAGCGCGGGATCTCGGCACCGCAGGCGTCGGAAAAGCGCGCCAGCTGCGCGAACTTCACGACAGGCATGATGCCCGGCACGATGGGAACGGTGACGCCCAGTTTGCGGCACGCATCGACGAAGCGGAAGTAGCCATCCGCGTTGTAGAAATACTGGGTGATGGCGGAATCCGCGCCGGCCTCGACCTTGCGCTTGAAGTTGAGCATGTCTTCCTGTGCGGATCTGGCCTGCGGGTGGAATTCCGGATAGGCCGCCACCTCGATGTGGAAATGATCCCCGGTTTGCGCGCGGATGAACGACACCAGTTCGTTGGCGTAGTGAAATTCGCCGATGCTGTGCATGCCTGAAGGCAGGTCGCCGCGCAGCGCGACGATGCGCTTGATGCCCATATCCCGGTAGGTATCCAGCATCGCGCTGATGTTCTCGCGCGAGGAACCGACGCAGGACAAGTGCGGCGCGGCGTTATGGCCCTCGGCCTTGATCTGCCGTATGGCCTCCAGTGTGCGCTCCTGCGTCGAACCGCCGGCACCGAAGGTCACGGAAAAGAATTCCGGCTTGAGCGGCGCGAGTTGCCCGCGCGTGGCCGCGAGCTTCCTTACCCCTTCCGGGGTTTGCGGCGGAAAAAATTCAAAACTGAAAAGTCGACGGTTCATGGCAGTCTCATTGCTTTCTGATCAATTGTGCGGCAGCTGAAGACAGCGCCCAGGAAAAAATACTGTAAAGCACAGCGCCCAATACGCCGTGCCAGAAACTGTCCACGACAAATCCGCGCAGCACCGAGCCCACCAGCCAGAACAATGCGCCGTTCACGACAAAGATGAACAGCCCCAGCGTAATCACCGTGACCGGCAGCGTAAGCAACAGCAGCAACGGGCGCAGCAGCGCATTGACCAGCCCGAGGAAAAATGCCGCGATCAGCGCCGAGCCGAAGCCGGCCACATGAATGCCCGGCACATAGTTTGCGACTGCGAGCAACGCAAGCGCATTGAGCACCCAGATCAACAATAGCTGCAACTGCACATTCATTTGCTTTTTCCTTTGACGGACTTGCCCGTTTTGGCCGCTTTTGCGCGTAATGCCGCCCCGTACGCAGACTGGCACCATTCGCCCATCTCGGCCGGCGAATCAAGACTGGCGGGCGGCGCTGACCAATACGACAATTGCACGGTTCTGCTGTGGTTCTGATAAAGGAACGGGTGGCTGCCCGCCCGTTCGAGCCGTGCCAGATTGTCCGCATCGGTCTTGAAGAACAACTCGTCTTCAACGATCAGCGCAAACATCAGCCCTTCGCGGTACAGTCCATACCCCCCGAACATCTTGCGCACCGACACCGTTGCCCAGCCCGCCATGAGTTCCACTACATAGTCTACGAATTCGTTGCGGGTACTGGACATTTTGATGCGGGTTCAGCAGATGCCGATACCGTCAATAACGGTAGTGGTTGGCCTTGTACGGACCATCCTTGGGCACGTTGATGTATGCAGCCTGCTGGTCGGTCAGCGTGCTCAGTTGCGCGTTCAGCGTAGTCAGTTGCAAACGCGCAACCTTCTCGTCCAGATGCTTCGGCAAGGTGTACACACCGACAGGATAGTCCTGGTTGCGGGTAAATAGTTCAATTTGCGCGATGGTCTGGTTGGCGAACGAAGAGGACATCACGTAGGAAGGATGGCCGGTGCCGCAGCCCAGGTTCACCAGGCGGCCCTCGGCCAGCAGCAGGATACGCTTTTCTGGCTTGCCATTTTCGGCAGGGAAAATCACATGATCGACCTGCGGTTTGATGTTTTCCCACTGGTATTGCTTCAGCGAGGCGACGTCGATCTCGTTGTCGAAGTGGCCGATGTTGCACACGATGGCCTGGTTCTTCATCTTCTTCATGTGCTCGTGGGTGATGACGTGGTAGTTGCCGGTGCAGGTGACGAAGATGTCGCCGTGCTCGCAGGCGTAATCCATGGTCACGACACGATAGCCTTCCATCGCGGCCTGCAGCGCGCAGATCGGGTCGATCTCGGTGACCCATACCTGCGCGGAAAGCGCGCGCAACGCCTGCGCCGAGCCCTTGCCGACGTCGCCATAACCCGCGATCACCGCGATCTTGCCGGCCACCATCACGTCGGTCGCGCGCTTGATGCCGTCCACCAGCGATTCGCGGCAGCCGTTCAGGTTGTCGAACTTGGACTTGGTGACCGAGTCGTTCACGTTGATCGCCGGGAATTTGAGGTCGCCGCGCTCGTGCATCTGGTACAGGCGATGCACGCC
>CAZCKZ010000258.1:0-3022 GCA_964499395.1 uncultured Gallionella sp.
CTGTAGTTTATTTTCCACACACACTGCAAGCGGGATCCTTGCTCAATATACTGCGTGTGACGTGCATGTCCAGCGCATTGATCGCGAGCAGTTTGCCGCCCAGACCGCGTGCTATGCCGGCCAGCAACTTCAGTGTTTCCGCCGCCTGCATGGTACCGATGATACCCGTCAGCGGCGCGAATACGCCGGTGGTTGCGCAGCGCAACTCGGCAGCCGCACTGTCCTCCGGGAACAGACAGTTGTAGCAGGGTGCCTTTTCATCGCGGAAATCGAACACCGAGACCTGTCCGTCGAACCGGATCGCCGCACCCGACACCAGCGGCTTGCGCTGATCCAGGCAGGCACGGTTGACCGCATAGCGCGTCGCGAAATTGTCGCTGCAATCCAGCACCGCATCGGCCTGCCCGGCCAGATCGTGCAATCGCGCCGCATCGGCGCGCACATCCAGCGCGATGCATTCCACTTCGGGATTGATGTCGTACAGTGCGGCCTTTGCCGAGACCACCTTGGGCTGGTTCACGGTGGACGTGCGGTGGATGATCTGGCGTTGCAGGTTGCTGAAATCCACCGTGTCGTGGTCGCACAGGGTCAGTTTTCCGACCCCGCTGGCAGCCAGATACAGCGCGGCCGGCGAGCCCAGCCCGCCCAGTCCGATGATCAGCACTTTGGCATCCAGCAGGCGTTGCTGCCCCTCGATACCGATCTCGTTCAGCAGGATATGGCGGCTATAGCGCAGCAGTTGTTGGTCGTTCATGCGGGGAAGCTTTCATGCAGGAGAAACGGCGGTTTCAGGAGAGCGCTGATTATTCAGCATTGCAAAAGACCAGGCAACGTTTTTGTGGCGTCGACAAAAACCCCGCTTTCCGTAATGACTCCGGATTACACGTGTCGCATTGCGGGGTTTCGCACCGCTCAGTGCTGCAGTATCTTCGACAGGAACTGCTGTGCGCGCTCCGAGCGGGGCTTGCTGAAGAAATCCTCTTTGGGCGCATCCTCGACTATGCGTCCCTCGTCCATGAAGATGACCCGGGTCGCCACCTTGCGCGCGAAGCCCATCTCGTGGGTGACCACCATCATGGTCATGCCCTCATGGGCGAGACCGACCATGACATCCAGCACCTCGTTGACCATCTCGGGATCAAGCGCCGATGTCGGCTCGTCGAACAGCATGCAGATCGGGTCCATGGCCAGCGCCCTGGCAATCGCGACGCGCTGCTGCTGCCCGCCGGAAAGCTGGCCCGGAAATTTGTCCGCCTGATTCAGAAGGCCGACGCGATCCAGCAATTTGCGGGCACGCTCGAGGGCTTCCTCCCTGCTGCGGCCGAGCACCCTGGTTTGCGCAATGCACAGGTTGTCGATCACGCTCATGTGCGGAAACAGCTCGAAGTTCTGGAACACCATGCCGACATGGGCGCGCAGCTTGGACAGGTTCGTCCTGGGATCGCCGACAGAAATCCCGTTGACCACGATATCTCCCTGCTGAAACGGTTCCAGTCCGTTGACACACTTGATCAGGGTGGACTTCCCCGAACCCGACGGTCCGCAGATGACGATCACCTCGCCCTTTTCAACCTCGGTCGAACAGTCGGTGAGTACCTGAAAGCTGCCGTAATGCTTGCTGATGTTTTTGATGGAAATCATGCGGTTTTCCTTTTTTGAATATGCTTGACCAGCAGTGACGCCAAAAAGCTCATGATGAAATAAACTGCGCCGGCGAACAGCAGCAGCTCCACAAGCCGGCCGTCGCGGCTGCCTACCCGGTATGCGGCGCCAAAGAAATCGGCCAGCGAGCTGACGTAGACCAGCGATGTGTCCTGGAACAGGATGATGCCCTGGGTAAGCAGGAGCGGCACCATGTTCCTGAAGGCCTGCGGCAGGATCACCAGGCGCATCGCCTGCGCATAGCTCATGCCCAGTGCGCTGGCCGCACCCATCTGCCCCTTGGCCACGCTGCGGATACCGGCGCGTATGATCTCCGAATAATAGGATGCCTCGAACAGCGAGAAAGCCACCATCGCCGAGACCAGCCGCGTATCGGAACTGCGCGGGATGTCAAACAGGTTGATCAGCAACGTGGGCACGATCAGGAAGAACCACAGCAACACCATCACCAGCGGGATGGAGCGGAACAGGTTCACGTAGCTGGCGGCGAGCCAGGCCAGCAGCTTGAATCCGGACATGCGCATCAGCGCGAGCAGCGTCCCCCAGACGATGCCGACCGCCACCGCGACCGCGGTGATCTTTAAAGTCATCACCATCCCTGACCAGAGAAAAGGCAATGCGCCGGGAATGGAACTCCAGTCGAATTCGTACACGCTATTGCCCCCCGCTCATGTGGCCCGGAATGCGCACGCGCTTCTCCACGCGATGCATCAGGATCATCACCACGGTGTTGATCATCATGAACATCAGCGTCACCGCGATGAAAGATTCGTAGGGCTGTGCAGTGTAATCGACCAGCTGCCGTCCCTGCGCGGCCAGTTCCAGCAGACCGATGGTGGAAGCCACCGCGGAATTCTTGAAGATATTCAGAAACTCGGATGTCAGCGGCGGCAGGATGATGCGGATCGCCACCGGCAGGATTACGTAGCGATAGGTCTGCGGCAGCGTGAATCCGAGCGCCAGTCCGGCAGCTTTCTGACCGACCGAAAGCGAATTGATACCGGAACGGACCTGCTCGCAGACCCGCGCACCGGTGAACAGCGCCAGGCAGAGCATCGCGGCGAGAAACTGCTGAAGGAACGGGTTGAGTGCCTTGTATGCGTCGCCTATGGAAGGCGGCACGATCTCGGGCAGAACGAAGTACCAGATGAACAGCTGCACCAGCAGCGGCGTATTGCGAAACACCTCGACGTAGAGCGCGGCGATGCCGGACAGCCAGCGATTCGGGACGGTGCGCAACACGCCCATCAGCAGCCCGACCAACAGCGCAATGATCCAGGCAGAGAGCGAGAGTGCGAGGGTGACCTCCAGCCCGGACAGCATCCAGCCCAGATAAGTGGTGCTACCCGATGGTGTTTCG
>CAZCKZ010000259.1:0-3020 GCA_964499395.1 uncultured Gallionella sp.
AGGCTCAGGTCGCGGTCGGTGAAGGTGGCGAGTATCGGCCCGCCATAGACTTCCACCGCCAGGCGTGCGAGTCCGTCGCCGGCCAGCGCCGCCTTGGGCTTGACCCTGAACCCGGGCGAATCGGTATGCGCGCCGACGATGCGGAAGCCGGCTTCCGCGAGCGGCTGACTGCCCTGCACGAACGCGATCAGCGACGCGCCGCCGCGCACGACGTAATAGCGCCCGCCCGCCGCGAGTTGCCAGCGCGCATCTTCTTCAAGCCGGGTGTAGCCGTTCTTCTGCAGCAGCGCCTCGGCATTTGCCACGGCGTGCCATGGGCTGGGGCTGGCGTCGATGAATTCGATCAGTTCAAGGGCGGCGGTGCGGTCTGGTGGAGATTCGGTCATGGTGGGTAGCAGTGAGTGTTGATTTGGGTGAAGTATACAAGAGGCGCGAACGAGTAAGGATGCGGCCATGACGTAATGAGCGATTTCGGACTATACTAACAAATAAGTCAGATTGAGTATGGAGGCAGTTATGAGTGAAATCCTTTTTCTCGTTGAGCAAGCACCCGAAGGCGGCTATACCGCTCGGGGGTTGGGTGAGTCTATCTTTTCCGAGGCAGATACCTTGCCGGAGCTGCGCAAAATGGTGCAAGACGCCGTGCACTGCCATTTTGATGAGGGCGATATGCCCAAAGTGATACGCCTGCATATTGTCCAGGAAGAAGTATTGGCGGCATGAGATTGCCGCGCGATTTAACCGGTGCAGAGCTGGTCAAGCGCCTGTCCTAACTGGGTTATCGGCAAACGCGCCAGACAGGAAGCCATGTGCGCCTGACTTGTGATGCGCCGCATCAGCACCATGTCACGATCCCACTGCACGACCCTCTGCGCATAGGCACACTTTCCGCCATTCTTGGCGATGTGTCCGAGGCGCAAAAAATCGGGCGAGAGGAGTTGCTGGAAAAGTTATTTGGTTAACAAGTAATTCGTGAAAATCAAGAGCCAGGAACTGGCCGTAATCACTTACTCTGTAAGCCGCCCTTCGAAAACGCCCAAGGCTGACTGTTATTATTGCGCCACATGAAACCCCATCCCGATTCCCTGCAACGTTTCCTGTTTGAACAGTCCCATGTGCGCGGCGAGCTGGTGCATCTCGATGCTGCATGGCGCGCTGTGCTGGAGCGGCACGACTATCCCCCGGCTTTGCGCACGGTGATGGGCGAGTTGATGGCGGGGGCTGTGTTGCTGGCGGCGACGCTGAAGCTGAAAGGTTCGCTGATCTTGCAGATACAGGGGCTGGGGCCGGTGACGCTGCTGGTGGTGGAGTGCGACGGCGAGCTGAATGTGCGCGCCACGGCGAAGTGGCAGGGCGAACTGGAAGGGATCGGTTTTGCGCAGATGGTGGGTGACGGGCGGTTCGTCATCACGCTTGATCCGCGCGATGGCGGGCAGACTTATCAGGGCATCGTCGCGCTGGATGGCGACAGCGTGGCCGAGGTGTTGCAGAACTACATGCAGCGCTCGGAACAACTGGCGACGCGCCTGTGGCTGGCGGCGGATGAGCGGGGCGCGGCGGGGATGTTGTTGCAGAAGATGCCCGGCGATGGCGGCCATGCCATTCTCGAACATGATGACGGCCAAGATGAGGACAGGGATGCCGACATGTGGCAGCGCGTGACGATGCTGACCGATACGCTGCAGCGCGAGGAGCTGCTCGGCCTGCCTGCGGAGGTGTTGTTACACCGGCTGTATAGCGAGGATGATGTGCGACTGTTCAAGGCCCAGCATGTGGCGTTCAGGTGTTCGTGCTCGCGCGACAGGGTGGCGCGCATGCTGAAGATGCTCGGGTGGGACGAGGTGCAGTCGGTGCTGGCCGAGCAGGGCGTGGCGGAGGTGACCTGCGAATTCTGCAACCACCAATACCGGTTCGACAAGGTGGATGCGGAGCAGGTGTTCGCATCAGAGGTGTTGCTGGAGGGCAGCGCCTCGGTGCATTAAGCTGAGGCAGCTTTCGATATGGTTCATATGTTTAAAAATAGACATTTTCTGAACATGTCGCCGGTGATGTGATAAGAAATCAAGGAATTTTATACATGTTGTTACTGACATGTTAAGATAATCCCAATTTCTTATCACGTTCCTGCAAGAGGTAAACATGACCGAACTGGACATTCCCAGCCCCGCCAGCCTGGAGGTGAAGGCTGTCTGGCAGAGCCTGGCCGAGGCTCACCGCCATCTGGCTGAACTGAAAGGTTTGTGCGAGTCGCTGCCCAACCGCGCCATCCTGCTGGATACGCTTGCTATTCAGGAGGCGAAGGACAGTTCTGAAATCGAGAACATCATTACCACACATGACGAGCTGTATGCCTACGACCAGAGCAGTTCGACTTCGCCTGCGGCCAAGGAAGTGCAGAACTACATCTCTGCCTTGAAGGTGGGGTTTACCGATGTGGTGAATTCCGGCCTGATCCGCATGAGTACGATTTTGCGGGTGCAGGAGGAGGTCGAGCAGAACAATGCCGGTTTCAGGAAGGTGCCGGGCACGCTTCTGAAGAATCAGACGACTGGCGCGGTGGTCTATGAGCCGCCGCAGGATGCCGTGCTGATCGAAAAGCTGATGACGCATCTGGTGGAGTTTATTCATGCGGATGATGAGCTTGATCCCTTGTTGCGCATGGCGATTGCGCATCACCAATTCGAGAGCATTCACCCGTTTTACGACGGCAATGGCCGCACCGGGCGCATCCTGAATTTGCTGATGTTGCAGCGCGAGGGGCTGATGGATTTGCCGGTGTTGTATCTAAGCCGGTATATCACTGCAACCAAGGATCAGTATTACCGCTTGCTGCAAGCGACGCGCGAAACGCATGATTGGGTAGATTGGTGTGTTTACATCGTGAAAGGCGTGGCGCTTACCGCCAGGAGCGAGATCAGGTTGATCAGGAATTTGCGTGAGCTGATGCAGTCAACCAAACAGCGACTGCGCAAGGAGTTACCCAAGATCTACGGCCAGGAGTTGCTGAATAATTTGTTCCG
>CAZCKZ010000260.1:0-3004 GCA_964499395.1 uncultured Gallionella sp.
TGAATAAATTAAACGGGACTGTGCGTGTTTTGAAGCATAACCCTAACGGGTTATTCCCTAAACCCTTAGTGGGTATGGACACTGGTTGGTTGCATATTCCTATAATGTTCAAGTTAATTTGTAATACGCGCGTAACACCATTGTGTATTTTTAACTATTGTGTATTTTTATTAGAACCAATGCAAAATTGGCAATAATTTTATTAACTTGCGGGAGATGAAGATGAACTTTGACAAAGAATTTGATGCAAGCGGCCTGTCCTGCCCTTTGCCTATCCTGAAGACCAAAAAGGCACTTGCTGATATGGCCTCCGGACAAGTGCTCAAGATGATTGCGACAGATTGCGGCGCGGTCAAGGATATGCAGGCATTCTCAGACCAGACGGGGAATCCGCTATTGTCCTCGACCGAAGAAGGTGGAAAGTACATCTTCTTCATGAAGAAAAAATAAAGCAGTATTTCTTTCAGACCAAAAACATTTAGAGGGGGATAAACATGAGCAAGAAGATGGCGATCATCGCCACAAAAGGTACGCTGGACATGGCCTATCCGCCATTTATCCTGGCTTCGACCGCCGCTGCATTGGGTTATGAAGTGCAGGTATTCTTCACCTTCTACGGACTGCAATTGCTGCGCAAGGATTTGTCCAATGTGATGATCAGCCCGCTGGCCAACCCGGCCATGCCGATGCCGGTGCCGATGCCGGTGATGGTGCAAATGCTGCCCGGCATGGAATCCATGGCGACCATGATGATGAAGCAGAAGCTCAAGAAGCACGGTGTGGCCTCGCTGGAGGAACTGCGCGATCTGTGCCTGGAAGCCGAAGTGAAATTCATTGCCTGCCAGATGACAGTCGATCTTTTCGAATTCGACAAGAGCGAATTCATCGAGCAGTGCGAATATGGCGGTGCCGCGATGTTCATGGGGTTTGCGGGCGATACCGATATCTGTTTGTTTGTTTAGTTACAGGGCAGTAATGGGGGTTTGATTTATTATAATTAACGAGGAGAGTTGCAATGAAAATGAATAAAATTATCGTATCGTTGTTCGCTGCAGGCGTGATGACCTCACCGCTGGCGCATGCCACCAACGGTTACCTGCCGACCGGCTATGGCGTGAAAAACGAAGCGATGGGCGGGGCAAGTATCGCGCTGCCGCTGGATTCTTTGGCTGCGGCCAATAACCCGGCCGGGATGGTGATGGTCGGTGATCATGTCGATTTCGCACTGACCTGGTTCAAGCCGAATCGTACCGCTGAAATTACAGGTAATATCTGCGGACCAGGCTGTTCGCTGGATGGCACTTATGACGGCAATGGCCGGAGCAACTTCTTTATCCCGGACTTTGGCTACAACAAGATGATCAGTTCGGATACCTCGGTTGGCGTCTCTGTTTATGGTAACGGCGGCATGAACACCCAGTACAACACCAATCCGTTCGCTCCGTTTGGCTCTACCGGGAACGCTGGCATCAATCTGTCGCAACTGTTCGTTGCACCGACCTGGTCGAAGAAAATCAACCCGACCAATGCGGTCGGTGTTTCGCTGAATCTGGCCTACCAGATGTTCAGTGCGACTGGTTTGGGGGCATTTGATAATCCGGCTTTTTCCAGTAACCCTGGTTCTGTCACCGATAATGGTACGGATACATCCACAGGCTACGGAGTAAGGGTGGGATGGACCGGCGAAGTCACACCCATGGTGACGCTGGGCGCGACCTACCAGAGCAAGACCAAGATGGGCAAGTTCAGCAATTACAGCGGCCTGTTTGCCGGCCAGGGCAGCTTCGACATACCGTCCAACTATGGTGTGGGCATCGCGGTCAAGGCTACACCGGCAACCACGGTCGCGTTTGATATCGAGCGCGTCAATTATGAGGACGTGCCTGCCGTTTCTACCACGTTTACATCGGTGCCCCCAGGATTTGGTGGAACAGGCCCCCAGCTTGGAGCATCCGACGGCCCTGGCTTTGGCTGGAAGAACATCACAACCCTCAAACTGGGCGTGAGCTATGTCTATGATCCCAAGCTGACACTGCGCGCCGGCTTTAATCATTGCGACCAGCCGATACCGGACAGCCAGACTTTGCTGAATATTTTGGCTCCGGGTGTGGTGCAAAACCATCTGTCGCTGGGCGCGACCTGGATACTGGCAAACAATTCTGAACTATCGGTAGCCTATGTTCACGCCTTCCAACAGACCGTCAATGGTTCCGGATCGATCCCACCGCAGCTGGGTGGGGGCGAAGCAAATCTGACTATGCACGAAGATTCGATCGGTGTTTCCTACGGCTGGTAATCGCCTGGCAAGTTGAAAGTTGTAGTAAGCCTCAAGCCGGCCATCGCAATGATGGCCGGCTTTTTTATCGGCGAAGATTGTATTCCGGAGAGAAGTGATCAGCTTGCCGCGATCCGCTCGTGGTAGCGGGCGCGATATAGCAGGCGCGGTGAGGCCGCATCATCATCAAAAGCAGCGCGGTCGTGCAGCACGTTGTTGCACAGCAACCCCATGCCGGGTTCCAGTCGCAGGCGATGGATGTGCGGCAAGTCCGAGGCGAGCAGTTTTTCCAGTGCGGCGACAGCCGCCAGTGTGGTCGCGTCCTGTTTCCAGGCTATGCTGCGGGTGCGTGCGGTATAGCGCATGTGCAGCGTGCCGGTTGCAGGATTTGTCGAAAATACCGGGCCGCTTTGCGCGGCGCGTGCCACACCCTGTTCGTCGGTGCGCTCCGGTATCGTCATCGCGTCGGCGGCGGACAGCGCGCGGATGAAATCGGGATTTTCATCGCGCAGCATCAGGTAGGCGATCTCATGATCCAGCAGGCGGTTTTCGCCGCCCTGTCCGGCGCTGTGCACGCAATGCAGGATCATGCCGCGTATCTGGCGTTCGGGCGGATTGTAATACCCGTCGGTATGCCATTTGATGGGGCGGTCGGTATAGGGGATATAAGCCTGCCGCAGTCCGTCCTCGGCACATACAGTGACGCGCGTGATGCCCTGTTCTCCTGCG
>CAZCKZ010000261.1:0-2972 GCA_964499395.1 uncultured Gallionella sp.
GACATCAAGGCGCGTTACGGCAAGATACTCGGCAGCGCGGTGAACCCGGTGCTGCGCGAAGGCAACTCCGACCGTCGTGCCGCCGCCTCGGTCAAACAGTTCGCGCGCAAGCATCCGCACCGGATGGGCAAGTGGGCTGCCGATTCCAGGACCCGCGTGGCGCACATGAGCGGCGGCGATTTCTACGGCAGCGAAAAATCCGTGATCGTGCCGGAAGCCGTCACCACCCGCATCGAATTCGTGGGCAAGGACGGCAAGGTCACCGTGCTCAAGGACAAACTTCCACTCAAGGCCGGCGAGATCATCGACGCCGCCGTGATGAGCCGCCGCGCACTGCGCCAGTTCTATGCCGAGCAGATCGCAGCGGCGAAGAAGGAGGATGTGCTGCTGTCCCTGCACCTCAAGGCCACCATGATGAAAATCTCCGACCCCATCATGTTCGGCCATGCCGTTTCCGTATTCTTCAAGAAGGTGTTCGACAAACACGGCGCGCTGCTCAACGAACTGAAGGTCAACGTCAACAACGGATTCGGCGACATGGAAGCCAAGGTGCTTGCGCTGCCGGAAAACAAGCGCGCCGCCATCGTGGCCGACATCGCCGACTGCTTCAGGAACCAGCCGCCGCTGGCGATGGTGAATTCCGACAAGGGCATCACCAACCTGCACGTGCCGTCCGACGTGATCATCGACGCATCCATGCCGCCGATGATTCGCGATGGCGGCAAGATGTGGGGTGCCGACGGCAAACCCTACGACACGCTGGCCATGATTCCCGACCGCTGCTACGCGGGCGTGTATGACGCCACAGTCGAGGATTGCAAAAAGAACGGCGCGCTCGACCCCGCCACCATGGGTTCGGTGCCTAACGTCGGCCTGATGGCGCAAAAGGCCGAAGAGTACGGCTCGCACGACAAGACCTTTGAGGTCGCCGGCGACGGCGTGGTGCGCATCGTCGATACAACGGGCAACGTATTGCTGGAACAGCAAGCCGAACAAGGTGACATATTCCGCGCCTGCCAAGCCAAGGATGCGCCCATCCAGGACTGGGTGAAGCTCGCCGTCACGCGCGCGCGCCTGTCCGACACCCCGGCCATCTTCTGGCTGGACAAGAATCGCGGGCACGATGCGCAGATCATCGCCAAGGTCGAGAAGTACCTCAAGGATCACGACACCAGCGGGCTGGACATCAGGATCATGGAACCGGCCGACGCCTGCCGCGCGACACTGGCGCGCATCCGCCAGGGCCTGGACACCATCTCCGTCACCGGCAACGTGTTGCGCGACTACCTGACCGATCTGTTCCCCATACTGGAACTCAACACCAGCGCCAAGATGCTGTCCATCGTGCCGCTGATGAATGGCGGCGGATTGTTCGAGACCGGCGCAGGCGGTTCGGCACCCAAGCATGTGCAGCAGTTCCGGCAGGAAGGTTATCTGCGCTGGGATTCGCTGGGCGAGTTCCTCGCGTTGTGCGTATCGCTGGAGCATCTGGCCCAGAAATTCAACAATGCGAAGGCACAGGTTCTGGCGGAAACGCTGGATCAAGCCAACGCCCGCATCCTCGAAAACAACAAATCGCCAGCGAGAAAAGTCGGCGAGATCGACAACCGGGGCAGCCATTTCTACCTCGCGCTGTACTGGGCACAGGCACTCGCCGCACAGACCAGGGACAAAGAGATTCGGGCGCGCTTTGCACCGCTGGCCAAGGCACTCGCGGACAACGAAGCGAAGATCAATGCCGAGTTGATTGCAGCACAGGGCAAGCCGGTGGATATGGGCGGGTACTATCATCCCGACTTCGACAAGACATCCAGGGCCATGCGTCCAAGCAAAACATTGAATGCCGCGCTGGATGCGATTTGAGATGAGGCTTGATGACATAATCATCAAGCACATGTATCAGGCGAGTTAACAAAATAAAAACCGTCGGGTTACCCCGACGGTTTTTATTTTGTCATTCATGTTTCGACAAGCTGATGGAACAGCCAGCCATTCGACTAAGCTGTCAAAATACGACAGCAAAGTCGCTGGTTATCACCACGAATGGCTTCGTACTTTATCGAACCAGATCAATAGAAATTGCGGAGACCTCAGGAACGGAGCCTCATTCTTTCAGTTTGCCATGCTATGTCTCAAAAGCTGCTCATACCCCGCGAAACTGCCGCCGGTAATTCGATGGTGAAATCTTGAAAGCGCGGTTGAAGTGCTGGCGGAGCGAGGCGGGAGTTCCAAAACCTGCCCTCTCCGCAATTAGATCAATCGGGCTCCCTGTCGTTTCGAGCAGTTGCTGAGCCATACCCAGCCTCTGGCTAAGCAGCCATTCGCTGACCGTCACGCCCATGACTTGCCGGAAGCGCCGCGTAAACGTGCGGCGCGTCATCAATGCCCGCTCGGCGAGGGTATCGAGGCTATGCGGCTTGTCCAGATTGCGCCGGCTCCAGTCCAGCACTTTCGCGAAGTGGTCGATGGTGGAAACATCTTGCACGGGCTGCTGGATATACTGGGCTTGCCCACCCTGGCGATGCGGCGACACGACCATGCGCCGCGCAACCTGATTGGCCACCTTTGCGCCATATCGTTGCCGCAGCATATGCAGACAGCAGTCTATGGCAGCTGCCGTGCCCGCCGAGGTGATGATGTTGCCATCGTCCACATAAAGCACGTTGGAATCCACGCGAATCAGCGGGTAGCGCGCGGCAAGTTCATCCGCCCAGAACCAGTGCGTGGTTGCGGGACGACCATCGAGCAATCCGGCGGCGGCCAGAACAAACGAGCCCAGGCACAGGCCCACGATCTGCGCACCGCGCTGATGCGCTTTCCGCAACGCATTCAGCAAGGGTTGGGGCGGCAGTTCAGCAGGATTGCGCCAACTCGGCACGATGATGGTCGCTGCCCTGGACAAATCCTTCAATCCGTAGCGCGTTTCTATCGTGAACCCCGCCGGCGTTTGCAGCGTCCCCTGCTCCGCCGCG
>CAZCKZ010000262.1:0-916 GCA_964499395.1 uncultured Gallionella sp.
CATCATCCTTGGTTCCGGTCCGGCCGGATATACCGCCGCGGTGTACGCCGCGCGCGCCAACCTCAATCCAACGCTGATTACCGGCCTGGCTCAGGGCGGACAATTGATGACCACCACCGAAGTGGACAACTGGCCTGCCGATGCGATGGGCGTGCAAGGACCGGAGTTGATGGCACGCTTCCAGCAACATGCTGAACGCTTTAATACACAGCTGGTTTCGGATCATATCCACACTGCCAAACTGCAACAAAATCCGTTCCTGCTGATCGGCGATGCCGGCAGCTATACTTGCGATGCATTGATCATCTGCACCGGTGCATCAGCCCAATATCTGGGGCTGCCTTCCGAGGAAGCATTTATGGGACGCGGCGTATCCGGTTGCGCGACCTGCGACGGATTCTTCTATCGCGGCCAGGATGTCGCCGTAGTGGGCGGCGGCAATACCGCCGTGGAAGAGGCCCTGTACCTGTCCAACATCGCCAGACACGTCACACTGGTGCACAGGCGCGACGCGTTTCGCGCCGAGCGCATCATGGTCGATCACCTGATGGAAAAGGTAAAGGAAGGAAAAATCTCGCTGCAACTGAGCAGCACGCTGGACGAAGTGCTCGGCGATGACAGCGGCGTCACCGGCATGCGCGTCAAGCTGGTAAAGAGCGGAGAAACCAAGGATATCCCATTGCATGGCGTATTCATCGCAATCGGCCACAAGCCCAATACCGACATTTTCTCCGGACAACTGGAGATGATCAACGGTTACATTCAGACCCATGGCGGCTCGCAAGGCAATGCCACGGCAACCAGCATTCCCGGCGTGTTTGCTGCGGGGGATGTGCAGGACCAGATCTATCGCCAGGCAGTCACCAGTGCGGCAACAGGGTGTATGGCGGCATTGGATGCGGACAAATATCTGGCC
>CAZCKZ010000262.1:926-2957 GCA_964499395.1 uncultured Gallionella sp.
AAAAACAAAACTGACGAGACGGCTTCTGAAGATGCCGCGCTGTTCCGCGCGGCAGTGGGGAAAGTGAAGCCGCTGCCGGAACAAAACCGTGTCACTCCACCGGTTGCCCCGCGCAAACCTGTTCCGCGCCGGGGCGGCGCGGATCCGGAAATAATCGGTCCCCTGTCGGGCGGGCACCCGGCCGATAGTTTTTCGGATTTCGCCCCTGAAAAAACAGCTGATGAATTCTTGAGCAACGGCCTGTCGCGCATGACATTGCGCAAGCTGCGGCGCGGCACCTGGCCCGTGCAGGACAGTCTCGACCTGCACGGCAACAACGCCGAGGCGGCACGCAAACTGTTGCAGCAGTTTTTACATGAAGCCATTAAGCGCAACTTGCGCTGTGTGCTGGTGATACATGGCAAGGGGCTGAACAGCCAGGATGGCGAAGCGGTATTGCGCAAGCTTACGCGCCACTGGCTCACTCAACATCGGCAGGTACTGGGATATTGCAACGCCCAACCCAGGGATGGCGGCAGCGGTGCGGTTCTGATACTGTTAAAGGCCGGTTCCTAAGTCTTTTTGCTCATTACATACATCATGTACTCGAAGAACATTTCACACCAGTCCTGGTCGTTCTCCTTGAGTGATTGCAACAGCTTTTTGACTTCATTCACCGGCCAATTCGGGTTGTACGACACCAGCATGTTCTCCGGATAGATTTCGAGTGCAACGCTGAGACGGCCGGCCATTTTCTTGATCCCGTCCAGCATCAGCAAAATATCCTTGTCTGTATCCACTTCGGCAGTCAAATCCCCGTACATTTTCGGATGCTGCTTGGTAAATTCGATGAACTTGGTGAGTATGAAAAAGAATTCGCCCTTGTTATCCTTGCTCACCGCATCACCCATCATGAACGGCAACACCGACAATTCCAGCCAGTAGTAACCCAGCTTGGGATTTCGATGTTTGGACACGCCGATGGAACCATTGCGTGCCTTGGCGCGCTGAATGACATCATCCAGCAACAATTTTTCCGAGTTGCGCGTGGCGATGTCCTTTCCCTCAAGGATATCGGGCTTGAACAGAAAGAAATTTGGAAAATCTTCGTAAAGCTTTCCGGTATGAATGTGATCGTGAAAATAGGCCTTGAAAAGTTTCAAAACCGCTTCGTCACTGTTTCCCGCGTCATTATAATTTTTGATGGAGGCTGCGCCATCCTTGCTTTCCTGCATAAAACGAATCCCCAGGTTTCATTAAATTCGGCATATTCAATACGTTTGCAATCATACATCCACATGCTAGACTGATGTATGGATTTGGCCGAATTTTTCGGCCGTTTTTGGTTTCAATCTAAAAAAACCCCCAGGGAATGATTACATGAGCAAATTTCTGCTGATTTTCTTGATACTGGCCAGCGCAAACACCTTTGCCGAAGTCAACAAATGGGTGGATGACCAGGGTCAAGTGCATTATTCGGATCAGCCGCCTCCGCCTGACATCCATGCAAAAATGTTGCGTTCAACATCCGACTCCGAGGGCGCCGGGAGCGCAAGCGGTGTGGCCCGGACCGGTGAGTCTACCTTTGTTGAACAAGAAGCCGCAATGAAAAGAGCGCAAAAAACGGAACAGGAGGCCACCGCGGAAGCCGCGGCAAAGCAGGCAACCGCGGATGCGCTGAAGGCCAACTGCGAGGCTGCACAGCAAAACCTGCGCTCATTGCAGTCGGGCGCGCGCATAATGGATATCAATGCTAGCGGAGAGCGTTACTTTATAGACGACTCAGAACGCCAGCAGCGCATCGACAAGGTCAAACAAGACATCAGCAATCTCTGCTAATAATACCAGGGTATCTTGGCGGCCTGCTGTTCGTCGCGCATCCGCAACGCCTCTTCGATGTCCACCGCCACCACCTTGGACACGCCCTTCTCCTGCATGGTCACGCCGACCAGTTGTTGCGCCAGTTCCATGGTGATCTTGTTGTGGCTGATGAACACGAACTGGGTATGCTGAGCCATCTTCCTGATCAGCGCGCACAGCCTTTCGGTATTG
>CAZCKZ010000263.1:0-2935 GCA_964499395.1 uncultured Gallionella sp.
GTCCCGGGCCTCCTCGGCCTTGAACGTCACCGTGGCGCTGACCTGGTTGTCGGCATTGCAGGAACAAAATCCGGAAAACTATCCGGACAGCCTTGAACACACCGGCCAGCGTCATTTTGCCGAGCTGGAATTGCAGCTCATCAGCGATGAAGCCCGCCAGTTCCTGATGTTTTCCGAACAGCAGAACTTAATCTCTGCTGTCGAACGCGAGATGATCATCGATCGCTCCGTTGCGCTGAAGCAGGAACATCTCGCACTCGACAAGCTCAAACTGATCATGCTGATGGTGTTGTGGAATCGACACCAGGATCTGGATCCGCTGTTGATCGAAGAACTGCTTACGCCACTTCATTCCGCGCAGCTGCATTGAATCCCGGATTTAACCCAAGACCAC
Organism: uncultured Gallionella sp.; assembly: GCA_964499395.1. Classification (GTDB taxonomy): domain Bacteria; phylum Pseudomonadota; class Gammaproteobacteria; order Burkholderiales; family Gallionellaceae; genus Gallionella. The sequence continues at coordinate 395 of CAZCKZ010000263.1, forward strand.
GCGCATGGCAACCAATTTACTGATCGTCGAGTCGCCGGCCAAGGCCAAGACGCTGCAAAAATATCTGGGCAAGGATTTCCAGATCCTTGCCTCGTACGGGCATGTGCGCGACCTGATCCCCAAGACCGGTGCGGTCGATCCCGAGCACGAATTTGCGATGAAATACGAAACCATCGCGCGCAACAGCAAGCACATGGATGCAATCGCCAAGGCCGCCGCCACCGCCGACAACATATATCTGGCACCCGACCCGGACCGCGAGGGAGAAGCCATCGCCTGGCACATTGCCGAGTTGCTCAAAGCCAAACGCGGTCTGAAGGCCAAGAATCTTCAGCGTGTGGTGTTCTATGAAATCACCCAGTCGGCGGTGCGCGAAGCAGTCGCTCACCCGCGCGAAATCTCCCAGCCATTGGTGAATGCGCAGCAGGCACGGCGCGCGCTCGATTACCTGGTCGGTTTCAATCTCTCGCCTTTGCTGTGGCGCAAAATTCGTCCCGGCCTTTCGGCGGGCCGTGTGCAAAGTCCCGCGCTGCGCATGATCGTCGAGCGCGAGCTGGAGATCGAAGCGTTCAAAAGCCAAGAATACTAAACCGTGCATCTCGACACCAGCAAGGACCACCTGCCGTTCACCGCCAAGCTATTCCAGTATCAGGGCAAAAAGCTCGAACAGTTGAGCATAGGCAGCCAGGCCGAATACGACGCGATACACGCCAAGCTCCGGGACGCGAAACTGCCCCCCAAGGTGGTGCGTGTCGAAAAGAAGGCCAAGCAGCGCTATGCCGCCGCGCCGTTCACGACGTCCACATTGCAACAGGAAGCGGTGCGCAAGCTCGGCATGACTGCCGACCGCACCATGCGCACCGCGCAATCGCTGTATGAAGGCGTGGACATCGGCGGCCAAGGGACCGTAGGCTTGATCTCCTACATGCGCACCGATTCGGTGTCGCTGGCAAAGGAAGCGGTGCAGGAGATCCGCGACTATATCAAGGATAACTTTTCATCCGAATACCTGCCGTCCACCCAGCCGACTTTCAAGAGCAAGACCAAGAATGCACAGGAATCGCACGAAGCGATCCGTCCTACCTCGATCCTGCGCACGCCGGACAGCATCCGCGATCACCTGACTGCCGACCAGGCGCGCCTCTACGAGATGATCTGGAAGCGCACATTGGCTTGCCAGATGGCGCCGGCGCGTTTCGACACCGTGAGCGTTGACATCCGCCTGGGCGGCGACACCACGCTGTTTCGCGCCAACGGTCAGGTGCTGGTTTTCCCTGGCTTCATCGGCGTGTACATGGAAGACGTGGATGACGCGACCGAAGAGGAGGGCGGCAAACTCCCGCCGCTGGCAGAGGGTGACGTATTGCCGATAGATAAACTGTACGGCGAACAGCACTTCACCCAGCCGCCACCGCGCTATTCCGAAGCCAGCCTGGTCAAGTCGCTGGAAGAATACGGGATAGGCAGGCCATCGACCTACGCGACCATCATTTCCACATTGCAGGCACGCGAATATGCCATTCTCGACAAGAAGCGTTTCATGCCTACCGATGTCGGCCGTGTCGTTACACGTTTCCTAACCGATCATTTCACACGCTATGTGGATTACGATTTTACCGCCCACCTCGAAGACGAGCTTGACGAAGTTTCCGAGGGAAAACGCGACTGGATAGGCGTGATGGACGCGTTCTGGAAGGGTTTTTCCAGGCTGATCAAGGAAAAGGCCGACATCGATCGCCCGATGGAATTGATAGGAGAAGCCTGTCCGGAGTGCGGGAAACCGCTCGCCAAAAAGCTCAGCCGGTATGGCAGTTTTATCAGCTGCACCAACTATCCGGAATGCAAGTACAAGCGCAGCCTCAGCGGAGAATCGCAAGACGATGCTTCGGCAAGAGTGGAACTGGGCATGCACCCTGAAACAGGACAAATCGTGTTGTTGCTGCGCGGCCCATATGGCCACTACGTGCAACTGGGTGAAGTGGTGGAAGGCGAAAAGCTCAAGCCCAAGCGCGTCTCCTGGCCCAAGGAAATGCCGCTCGAACAGGCAGATTTGGCCGGCGCGCTGAAACTGCTGTCATTGCCGCGCGAACTCGGTTTACACCCCGTGACCGGCAAAAAAGTCATCGTCAATATCGGCCGCTTCGGCCCCTACATCGGGCACGACGGCAAATTCAAATCCATCCCGCGCACCGACAGCATCTTCGACATCAGCCTGGAGCGCGCGGTGGAATTATTGGCCCAGGCCCGGGAAGGCAACACGGTATTGCGCACCCTGGGCGACCATCCGGCCGACCAGGCCAGCGTGGAGATTTGCAGCGGCCGCTATGGCCCCTATGTCCGTCACGGCAAGATCAACGCCACCCTGCCCAAGGGCGTTTCGCCGGATGAAATCACGCTTGAAGAGGCGCTGGAACTGATCGCGGCCAAGGCGGCGAAGGGGCCTGTCAGCAAAAAGCCCGCGGCCAGAACCAGCAAGGCCAAGGCCGCGCCCAGGAAAGCGAAAGCCAAGCCGGCCAAGCCCAGTCCTGCAAAGACAGCAGC
>CAZCKZ010000264.1:0-2019 GCA_964499395.1 uncultured Gallionella sp.
AGTAGCGGATAGTCCCAGCCGCGCCGGTCGAATTCTGCCTGCAGGATTTCATGGGCGCGCTGCATTGCGCGCAGGCTGGTAAACAGCAAAAAGGCGCGACCCCTGCTTGCTTCAATCAGCGGCAACGCGGCCTGCACTACCGCCTCGGTATAGCCCTCGCTGTTAGGTTCCGGAAGCCCGGTCGGCACATACAGCAGCGCCTGCTCGGCGTAATTGAACGGGCTGTCCCAGCACGCGGTCTGCGCCTTGAGCAGTCCCATCTCGTTCTGGTAGAGCGAAAAATCCTGTTTCACCGCCAGTGTCGCCGAGGTGAATATCCATGCGCGTGCGCTGCCGCCGATCTGTTTCTCGAAAATCTCTGCGATGGACAGCGGCGTGGTGTTGAGTTGAAGGGAATGGTGGAACACTTCCAGCCAGCGGACATAACCATTCCCCTCTCCCGCAGGCGGGAGATAACCAGAGACTTGCCCGCTTGGGGGCTTAGTCGAATGGCTAGTCGTTCCATCAGGGGCCGGGGGAGAGGGTTGTTCACCCACCCAATGCTTCAATTGTTGAGACAACGCCTGCGCCCGCTGCCAGCAATTCTCCAGCCCCTCGCTGCGCTCTGCCTGCTTTTCCAGCATGCCGCTCAGTTGCGCGAGTTTTTCGCTGAAAGTCTTGAGTGCGCCCGGCCATTCCTTTAATCCTTCCGTCGCGATGGCAGGCATGCGGCCTTCCTTTTTGAACACCAGCCGCAAGTCGCGCGCGGCCTTGTCCAGCTCGTCGCAGGCCTTGGGCAGCGGCGCGAAATCCCTGGCTGCTGCCGCCGCCTCGATGCGCGTGTCGCGCGCCAGGTCGAGCAGCAGCGTGGTGGACAGCGTCTCGCCGAAGAACAGGCTGGCGGTCTCCGGCAACTGGTGCGCCTCGTCGAAGATCACCGTGTTGCAGGCGGGCAACAACTCCGCCACGCCCTCGTCGCGCAGCATCACGTCGGCGAAAAACAGGTGATGGTTAACCACCACGACATCCGCCTTCATCGCCTCGGTGCGCGCCTTGAGCACAAAGCATTCCTTGTGGTTGGGGCATTCCTGGCCGAGGCAATTGTCGCGCGTCGAGGTGACCTGCATCCAGATCGGCGCGTTCTCCGGCACGTCGGCCAGCCCGCTCTTGTCGCCGGAGTCGCTGACCTTCGCGTAGCTCTTGATCTTGCCCAGATGTTTGATGTCCTCGCGCGTCTTGAACAACCCGTCCGATTCAGTGCGTGCGAGATGGTAGTGGCACAGGTAGTTCGAACGTCCCTTCAGCAATGCCACCGACACCGGCGCCTTCAACGCATCGCGCACCATGGGCAGATCTTTCTGGAACAACTGGTCCTGCAGGTTCTTGGTGCCGGTGGAAATGATCACCTTGCCGCCCGCGAGCAGTGCGGGCACCAAGTAGGCGAAGGTCTTGCCGGTGCCGGTGCCCGCTTCGACGACAAGGATCGCGTTGTCGCGTATCGCCTTGGCCACAGCCAGCGCCATTTCGCGCTGCTGTGCGCGCGGACGGAACGACGCGACTTCGGCGGCAAGCGGGCTTTGTTCGGAAAAAAAGCGTTCGACTTCGAGAGACACGGTGGGGAAATTTATCCTGACTAATGGTGATATGGCGATTGGCTGAGGACAGCATTATGATGCAGTGCCAATTTTACGCGAGGGCGTATCATAGCGGTGCGAATTTCGGATTCATGACGAAAGGAGGTCTGGCGGTGAAGAAAAGATCATTTCCCTTGGCTAACGTATACCGCCTGCTGGAGCCGGGCCCGGTGGTGCTGGTGACTACCGTGCACAAGGGCAAGGCCAACATCATGACCCAGTCCTGGCACACCATGATGGAGTTCGTGCCGCCGCTGGTGGGCTGCGTGATCAGCGGGCGGAATCACAGTTTCGATGCACTGGTCGCGACCAGGGAATGCGTGATCAGCATTCCGACTGTGGAACTGGCGAAGCAGGTGGTGGGGGTCGGCAACTGCTCCGGGAAGAAAACAGACAAGTTCAAGAA
>CAZCKZ010000264.1:2029-2922 GCA_964499395.1 uncultured Gallionella sp.
TGGAAGCGCCGCTGATCGCCGAATGCTACGCCAATCTCGAATGCAGGGTCGCCGATAGCAGGCTGGTGAACAAGTACAACTTCTTCGTGCTGGAGGTGGTCAAGGCGTGGATCGACCCCGCGATAAAGAATCCTCGCACCATGCATCACCAGGGCAATGGTGTATTCATGGTGGGGGGCAAGACGATCAAGCTGCCTTCCAGAATGGCGTGAGCGATGTTGCGCTATCTGATTGCATGGTTCGTGATGCTGCTGATCGCCATGGTCAATGGCGCGCTGCGCGACCTGACCTATGGCAGGTATGTTTCCGGGTTGCTTGCGAACCAGCTTTCCTGCCTGAGCGGCATCATTTTATTTGGCGTGGTGTTTTATCAGTTCGTGAGGAGATGGCCGCCTGACTCGGCACGGCAGGCGATCAACATCGGCCTGTTCTGGATGGCACTGACGGTGGCGTTCGAGTTCCTGTTCTTCCATTACGTCGCAGGACATTCGTGGACGGAACTGCTGGCGAACTACGATATCGCGCATGGCCGTCTGTGGCCGTTGATCCTGCTGTGGGTGGCGTTCGGACCATATGTCTTCCATCGGTATTTCAGGAAGCGCATCTGGCGGCAGATTGCCAAACGATAAAATCAGGCTGAGAATGATCGTCCTTTAAACGGCGGTTAGCGCAACGCCGGACTCATTTCATGGCAGGTTTCAAGCTGCGTGTGTCTTTCAAAATTCCCTGAAAGGAGATCATCATGAAAATCGGAATAATTGGTTCGGGTGCTGTGGCGACTGCGCTGGCTGCCGGATTCATCAAGCACGGCCACGAGGTGACACTCGGTACGCGTTCTCCCGCCAAACTCGCCGAATGGGCGGCGAAGAACCGGCAGGCCAGCATCGGCAGTT
>CAZCKZ010000265.1:0-2890 GCA_964499395.1 uncultured Gallionella sp.
ACGAGAGCGAATTGCAGAAGCTCTTTGCGGTGTACGAGCGTATGGCTGCAGATGGGACTGGCAACGCTACCCAGGCCGGCGCAAAGAAACAGGCCGACGTATAAGCATTTCGAAAGCTGCCCGGCCTATCGATGCACAATAAAAAAGGCGGCCTTCCGGCCGCCTTTTCAGTTTTCTGACGGGGTAACCGTCGGCAGATGGTTATCAGTCTCTCTGTCCGCCGAATGCCATCAGCAGGCTCAGCAGATTGATAAAGATGTTGTAGATATCCAGATACAGGCTCATCGTCGCCATCACGTAATTGGTCTGGCCGCCTTTTACGATCTGGCTGATGTCGAACAGGATGTAAGCCGAAAAAATCAGCACGGCGATCGCGGAAATGGTCAGTGCCAGTGCCGGGATATGGAAGAACAGGTTGGCCAGGGAGGCGACGATCAGCAATATCAGGCCGATGAACAGGAATTTGCCCATGAAGCTGAAATCACGTTTGCTGACGGTAGCCAAAGTCGCCAGGCTGAAGAAGATGATTCCGGTCCCGCCCGCCGCCATACCCACCAGTTGTGCGCCGTTTTTCAGGTGCAACGCCATTTGCAGGATAGGTCCGAGGAAGAACCCGGCGACAAAAGTGAAGGCCAGCAACAGTACGACACCCCAGACGCTGTTGCGCATCGCGGTGACGCCGAACATCAGGCCCATCATCGCACCGAACATCATCAGCGAGAACATGATTGGATGCAGTGCCATGAAAGAAAAGTTGGTAGACGTGCCGAGGAATGCGCCGATCACGGTCGGGATCATGGTGAGCGCCAACATCATGTAAGTGTTGCGCAATACCTTGTTCTGCGGGGTCGCGATTGCCCCGACTTGCGTTGCGGGAATATATTGTTGTTCCATTTGAAGCCTCCTAAAAGTTGTGCATAAATTCTGAGACGGTATTGAGACCAGCGAAGCACGGATAAAGTTTCAAACGTGAATGGAGATATGCCTGAAATGGCAACATTCTACAGCCAAACCTTCAGCCTCTCATTAATTTGCTGTTGAGCAAATAAATCCGGCGATTCTACAAAATTGCCCGAGTTGTGCCAACAAACGATGAGGGGAATATTTTTCAATGGCAAAACAATTTGATACACTGCCCTTGGACTTCTGTTACATTGCCCATTGATTTCTGGTACGTGAACTTCGCACTCATTGCTTAAAGCGCTGCCAGTCGGCGCAAAGAATAAAAAGCTTCGCGCCGTCTGCATGACGCGCAGCATGGGGAGAATGTAATTGCGGCTGAAACTCAATCCCGGTTTCTGAAATGAATTTCAGAGCATTCAATCCGGTTCCTTCCAAGAAACGGTTTGCGCCGTTCTTTTTTTTCTGCATTCTGTTCTTGTTGCCCGCTGTTTCATGGGCTGCGCCGGATTGGTCGGGCGATATCCTGTATTTTGTGCTGATCGACCGCTATGCCGATGGCGACAGCAGCAACAATCTCAGGGTCGAACGCAGCAATCCCGGCGGTTATCACGGCGGAGACCTGAAGGGCCTGACCCAGCATCTCGACGAACTCGCCGATCTCGGCATCACCGCGTTGTGGATCAACCCGGTGCAAAAACAGATATCCAAACCGGTTTATGCCAGCGCCCCGGCCAACCTTGGCATACCGGAATTCCAGCACTGGGGTTTCCACGGCTACTGGATCGACGACTTCACAAGGATGGAGCCGCAGTTCGGCACACTCGAAGACCTGAAGCATCTCGTCGAGGAAGCGCACAAGCGGCATATCAAGGTATTGCTCGATGTGGTATACAACCACGCCGGATACGGCTCCCGTTATGAATCGTACAGAACTTCGGACGGACAGCCCTGGATGCGCAGCGGGGAAGGGAATTGCGATGTCGACCCGGTCACCTGCAGCGTCGGCGGCCTGCCCGACTTCAGGACCGAGCTGCCCGAGGTAAGGGATTATCTGCTGAATGCCAACATCAACCTGGCCAAGGAAGCCGGCGTGGACGGCTTTCGTCTCGATACGTTCAAGCATGTCGGGACAGATTTCTGGCTGGAGCACCGCCGCCGCACCCGGGCCGAACTCGGCGACAATTTCTTTCTGCTGGCGGAATACTGGGGCGGCGATGCCAGTTCGCTCGACCCGTTTTTCCAACGCGACGAGATCGATGCGGGATTCGATTTCGGCTTCAAGGGCAGCTGCGAATCTTTTGCGAATGGCCGCGGCCGCGCGGTGGCCTACGGCAGTTACCTGCGTTCGCGGCACAAGGTGCGCAAGGGCTATCTGCTCGCGGATTACCTTTCCAGCCACGATGAACCAATGGCGCTGTATGACCTGGGCGGGGACAAAGCCAAGTTCCGCATTTGTGCGGCGATACAGATGACCTCGATCGGTATGCCAGTGATCTATTATGGCGAGGAAGTGGCACGCGCAGGCAGTGTATGGCCGCTCAACCGCACCGACATGCCGTGGGGCAACCGCGACATCCTGCCGGGCAAGGGCAAGCCGCGAGACGAGAACATGCGCGAATATTACAAGAAACTGCTGCATATCAGGCGTCATCATCCTGCCCTCAGCCGTGGCGACTACACGCTGCTGACAGGACCCAGGGATGCCGTGCTTGGATACATCCGGCATGACGCGGCGAGCGGCGATGCCGTGATGGTGCTGGTCAACCGGGATGACAAGGAATCAACTGCGGACTTTGTGCTGCCAGGCGCATGGCCTGGAATATGGGATGGCAAACCGGTTTCGAATGAACTGAACGGCAAACCGGTAACGATTGCAGAAGGGCACATCACGCTGAACATGGCGCCGAAGTCGGTGCAGATTCTAACCCTGGATTCAGGAAAGGCAGCTCAGTAATGGCTTCGATCCGCTTCGATAATATCGGGAAAA
>CAZCKZ010000266.1:0-2858 GCA_964499395.1 uncultured Gallionella sp.
AGGCGAGGTGCAGCTTGCCGGCAAGAGCTTCAGCAAACTCAGCGAAGCAGGGCGCAGCAAACTGCGCAACCAGCACCTGGGTTTCGTCTACCAGTTCCATCACCTGCTGCCGGAATTCACCGCGCTGGAAAACGTCGCGATGCCGCTGGTGATACGCGGGATGAAACGCGCGGATGCCGCACCGCGCGCTGCCGCGATGCTGGAACAGGTGGGGCTGGCACAACGCCTGGAACATCACCCTTCCGAACTGTCCGGCGGCGAGCGCCAGCGCACCGCGGTAGCGCGCGCGCTGGTCACCGAACCCGCCTGCGTGCTGGCCGACGAGCCCACCGGCAATCTGGATCGCAACAGCGCGCAGGCACTGTTCGATCTGATGCAACAACTGAACGAAAAACTCAACACCAGCTTCATCGTGGTCACCCACGATATCGAACTGGCAAAGCGTATGCAGCGTATGCTGCGTCTGGTGGACGGGGTATTGCAGCCCGGATAGGCAATGCGGCGGCAGCGCCAAGCGAGCGATGAACGGAATGTTTACTTGATAAAGGAGGAATAACGATGCGGATTTCAAGAATGATGTTGGTTGTTGCAGTGGTATTGCCCTTGTTAGCCGGATTGGGCGGATGCACGAGCATGATGATCGGAGAACGCGCCGGTTCGGACCGGGTGTCGCTGGCCGATGCGAACCAGGTTGGCGGCTGTCAGTCCAAGGGAATAACCATCGTCAGCGTGGTCGCCAAAGTCGGATTCATCAAACGTCTTCCAGAAGCCGTGGAAGCCGATTTGTATCAGTTGGCACGAAACAATGCTGTCGATGCCGGCGCGGATACGCTGGTGAAGGGCGAATCGAAAGAATTTGGCCAGCGCACTTATGAGATGTACAAATGCCGGCCGTAATCTGATTACCATTGAGCGCCGATGAATTTCTGCAAGTGGCGCTGAGTTGCAGCACAGGTTTGGTATTTCGCTTAGCGGCAGCGGCTGCAAGCGGCGCATTTCAGCCAGTAATGATTATTGGAAGCGGCCGTTCGCCAGTTGCCCCCAACCATGAAAAATGGTCAGCCCTGTTTCAGCAACTCTTCGAACTGCGCTATCGGTACCGGCCTGCCGAATAGGTACCCCTGGAAGTGGGTGCAACCGCGCAATTCAAGAAACTCTCGTTGCACCTCGGTTTCAACCCCTTCCGCAACCACACTCAATCCCAATGTCCCGGCCATTACGATGATCGTCTGCACGATGGAGGCATCGTTTGGGTCGGTGGTGATGTCACGCACGAAGGATTGATCGATCTTGATCTGGTCCAGCGGTAATCGCTTCAGATATTGCAGGGATGAATAGCCGGTGCCGAAGTCATCCATCGAAAAACCGACCCCCAATGCCTGTATTTCATGCATCTTGTTGATGATCTCTTCAATATTTTCCAGCAACATGCCTTCTGTCAGCTCCAGTTTCAGCAGCTTGGGATTAATGGCGTGGCGTTGCACAATCGCTTGCACCTGCGCCACGAAATCAGCCAGGTGGAATTGCCTGGCACTCACGTTCACCGCCAGAACAAGGTCACGGGTCAGCGCATCCTGTTCCCATGCTTTGAGCTGGGCGCAGGCCGTCTCCAGCACCCATTGCCCGATGGGCAGGATCAGCCCGGTTTCTTCCGCGAGCGGGATGAACTGAGCGGGTGATACCATTCCGCGTTCCGGGTGTATCCAGCGAATTAATACCTCTGCGCCCAACGGACGGTGCGAACTGTCCACCTGGATCTGGTAATACAGATGGAATTGTTGCTGCTCGAGCGCCTTGCGCAACTCGCCTTCCAGTGCGACACGGACTGTGATGCTTGCCTGCATTTGCGGATCGAAGAAGCGCAGTGTATTGCGGCCGGCTTTCTTGGCCTGATACATGGCAATATCGGCCTGTTTCAGCAATTCATCTGTCGCCTGCGACTTGTCGTTAAACAGGGTTGCACCAATGCTGGCGGTGCAGTTGTATTCGTACGTCTCAAGCTGGTACGGTTGACTGAGGGACGCGAATATCTTCTCGCTGATGGCTTCCGTCTGCGCCCCCGCTTCAAGGGTATGTTTAGCCAGGTTTTCCATTACCACCACAAATTCATCACCACCCAAACGAGCCACGGTATCACCATCGCGCATACAGGATTCCAGGCGTTGCGCCACCTGTTGCAAGAGCAGGTCACCGATTTGATGGCCGAGCGTGTCGTTAAGGGTCTTGAAATTGTCCAGGTCAATGAGCAGAAGCGCGCCTTCCCTGCCGATACGTTCACTGGTAGCCAATGCGTGCTCGAGCCGATCCATGAGCAGCCGCCGGTTGGGCAGGTGGGTGAGAGCGTCATGGAACCCCAAGTAGTTGATTTCTTCCTCTGCAGCCTTGCGTTCCGTAATATCGATATGTGAACCAACGTAATGTGTGACGATTCCGTCTTCCCCTTTGACGGCAGTGATCGTGAGCCATTTTGGGTAAATCTCGCCACTCTTGCGTCGATCCCATATTTCTCCCTTCCATGCCCCGGTGCGACGGATGGTTTCCCACATCGTGTGGTAGAAGGCCCTATTATGGCGTCCAGACTGGAGCAGGCGCGGTGTTCTTCCGATGACTTCCTCGGCCGTATAGCCGGTTTCATTTGTAAATGCCTGGTTGACCCGCTGGATAACCCGGTTGGCATCGGTAATCATGATACTTTCCTGCGATTCGAAGGAGGTGGCTGCGATGCGCAGATCGATCTCGGATTGCTTGCGGGCTGAAATATCTTCAACCGATGACCAGATGTATTGCTCGGATTGGCGGTTAATAATCAGGCCAGACAGCCGAACGGCTACATGGTGGCCATCTTTGTGGATATATTC
>CAZCKZ010000267.1:0-2855 GCA_964499395.1 uncultured Gallionella sp.
CCCGGCCTATGATTTTTTCATGTACTACTTCACGCTGGTGGTCACGCCCATGATGCTATTATGCGGCGTGTTCTTCCCGGTCGCGCAGTTGCCACCCTTCTGGCAGGGGGTCGCGCAGGCGCTGCCACTGACCCACGCGGTGAACATTGCGAGGCCGCTGATCATCGGTCATGTTCCGGAAGGACTGGTGCTGCATATTGCAGTGCTGCTGGGTTATATGCTGCTCGGGTTCTATGTGTCGCTGGTACTGTTCCGGCGGAGACTGTCGAAATAAGGCAGCATGCATATTACCTTCGACCATAACTGCCTTATCCACCTTGAAAATGGAGGAAAAGAAGCCGACGCAATTAGGTCGATACTTGATGATTCAAATCATCAATGCTACGTAGTTAACGTCGGTGCCTCAGAAATGCAAAGATTTGGTGTACGCCCGGACAACTATGCTTCCTTCGAAAATTTCTTAAAGCTTATCGGAGCAGCTCAACTTCCTAGACTTGATCCATTGGGAATTTGGAACGTTACTTTCTTCGATCGCTGCCTATACGCAGGAGAAGCCGATCAAAAACTTCTCACAGCTATCCAAGACATACTGTTTCCAGTTACTCTACCCGAGGAAGAAGGTGATGATCGAAAAGCTCTCAATCGGCTTTGCGACGCATTAACCCTGTGGTGTCATATCAGCTACAAGAATGATGTGTTCTTAACAACTGACAAAAACTTTCTGAAATCCACAAAGCTTCCTAAGTTGTTAAAACTTGGCGTAGGGCGAATCTGCTTGCCTTGGTATACATGAATTTGATTTTTAGCTACTAGAAACACGCAAAGGAATACCACTATGTTATGGGTCAAAGCGTTTCATATAATCTTCGTCGTCAGCTGGTTCGCGGGATTGTTCTACCTGCCGCGCATCTTCGTGAACCACGCAATGGCAACCGAACCCGCCGAAATCGCGCGACTAAAGCTGATGGAGCGCAAGCTGTACCGCTTCGTCACCCCGATCGGCTTCCTCGCGCTGCTTTTCGGCACCTGGTTATGGCTGGGCTATGGTTTCAGCGGCGGCTGGCTGCACGCAAAACTGTTCCTGGTGCTGGTGCTGATCGTTTACCACTTCTACTGCGGCAGGCTGGTGAAACTGTTCGCCGAGGACCGCAATACGCACAGCCACGTGTTTTATCGCTGGTTCAACGAAATCCCGGTGCTGATCCTGACTGCGATCGTGATCTTGGTTACCGTAAAACCGTTCTGATCCATGCCTGAGTTTTTCGCCCCCTGCCCGCGCGGCCTGGAAACCATCCTGCTTGCCGATCTTGAACGACTGGGCGCACACAACGTTCGCGGCACCGAAGGCGGTGTGCATTTCTCCGGCGACTGGGCGCTGTGCTATCGCGCCAATCTGGAGAGCCGCATCGCCAGCCGCATCCTGTGGCGCGTCAAGGAAACGCAATACCGCACCGAGCAGGATATTTACCAGGCAGCATTCCAGTTGCAATGGCAGCGCTGGTTCGATGTCACCCATACCCTGCGCGTGAATACCACCGCGATCCGCTGTCCGCTGAAAAGCCTGGAATTCATCACCCTGCTGGTCAAGGATGCCGTGTGCGACCGTTTTCGCGCACACTGCGGCGAACGGCCCAGTGTGGACACTGTGGAGCCGGATGTGCGCATCCATGTGTTCATCGAAGAAAACAAACTGATGCTGTATCTGGATACCTCCGGCGACGCGCTGTTCAAGCGTGGCGTGCGCTCGCACACCAACATCGCGCCGTTGCGCGAAAATCTCGCGGCGGGCATTTTGCGTTTGATGGACTGGCAGCCCGGCACGCCATTGCTCGACCCGATGTGCGGCAGCGGCACGTTCCTGATCGAGGCGGCGCAGATGTCGCTCAACATCCAGCCGGGGATCGCGCGCGGTTTCGCGTTCGAAAAGCTGAAGAATTTCGATGCGCCGCTGTGGGGCAGGATGCGCGAACAGGCGATCGCCGCGCAGCTTCCGGCCAAACCGCTGGCGCTATACGGCAGCGATTTATACGGGGATGCGCTGAAGGCCGCGTGGCGCAATCTGGATGAGGCGGGATTGTCGGAATGCGTGGAATTGAAACAGGCCAACGTGCTGGAAATCTCGGCGCCCGCCGAGCACGGCATGCTGGTCGCCAACCTGCCCTATGGCGAACGTATGGGCGAACTGGATGAACTGGCCGAGTTTTATCCGCAGCTGGGCGATGCGCTGAAACGGAAATTCGGCGGCTGGACGGCCTATCTGTTCACCGCCGACAAGGCGATCCTGAAGCTGATGCGCCTGTCACCGTCGAAGCGCACCCCGCTGTTCAACGGTGCGATCGAATGCCGTCTGCTGGAATACAGGATCGTGTCCGGCAGCAACCGGCCCAGCGCGGCCGGCAAGCAGAATCAGGCAAGGACCTGACCGGCAGCGCATCAGTCCAGCTGCATGTTCTCGGTACCGCTCATCAGGTTGCGGTCCGTCGCGAGTTTGCTTTCCAGCTTGATGCGCAGGCGCAGGTCGTTGACCGAGTCTGCGTTCTTCAAGGCTTCCTCATAAGAGATCATGCCCGATTCATACAAACCGAACAGCGCACCGTCAAAAGTCTCCATGCCCAGTTCGCGCGATTGCGCCATCACGCCCTTGATCTGGTTCACTTCGCCCTTGAAGATCAGGTCGGCAATCAGCGGCGAGTTGAGCATGATTTCAATCGCGGCAGTACGTCCCGTTCCGTCCTTTTTCGGGATCAATCGTTGCGAAATAAACGCCTTGACGTTAAGTGACAGATCCATCAGCAGCTGCGTGCGGCGCTCTTCGGGAAAGAAGTTGATGATGCGATCCAGCGCCTGGTTGGCAC
>CAZCKZ010000268.1:0-2849 GCA_964499395.1 uncultured Gallionella sp.
CAATTATCTTCATCACATCATTTCCCGCGAAGATCGGCAATTCCTCACAATATCCATAGATGCCAGCGTGAAATTCGGTATCGGAGACTGGGTGCCGGTTACCACGACTATCTTGGCAATGTTGCCGCAAAAGGGTTAGTCTAGGCGCATGGACGAATTCGATACCCGGAAATCGATGAATTTGCGCAAGCGCGGGATTTATCTGTTGCCCAATCTGTTTACAACCGGGGCATTGTTTGCCGGTTTTTACGCGATTGTGCAGGCGATGAACGCTCATTTCGAACATTCCGCTGTGGCTATTTTTATTGCCATGGTACTGGATGGACTGGATGGACGAGTGGCGCGCCTGACGCATACGCAAAGCGAATTCGGTGCGGAATACGACAGCCTGTCCGATATGGTTTCGTTTGGTGTCGCGCCTTCATTGGTGGTTTACGAATGGGCCTTGAAAGGGTTGGGAAAATGGGGCTGGTTTGCCGCATTCATTTACTGTGCAGCGACTGCGTTGAGACTGGCGCGCTTCAACACCAATATCGATGTGGTGGACAAACGCTATTTTCAGGGACTGCCCAGTCCGGCGGCGGCGGCACTCATCGCCGGGTTTGTATGGGTGGTGCATGACTATGGTATTAGCGGTGATTCCATCCATTGGTACGCAGCCGTGCTTGCCGTGTTTGCCGGGCTGAGCATGGTCAGCAATCTGCCGTTCTACAGCTTCAAAGACTTCAATATGCGCAAAAGCGTCCCGTTCGTGGCGATATTTCTGGCCGCACTGTTTTTCATCTTTATTTCCAGCTATCCGCCAGGTGTGTTATTCGGGTTGTTCTTGTGCTACGCCTTGTCAGGCTATGTGCTCTGGGTTTGGCGCAGACGACAGAAACACAGGCCTATTGCATGAGCCGATAAAACTGGTTATATTCGAAACATGCATTTTTCTACCCACATTGCAAGACTCCACTCCACGTTCAGTCTGATGGCTGCGCTGCTGCTGCGCGGCGCGCGCTAATCCTATACCCCCCTACAAGTCTGAAATATGCGCGGTAACCTTGGCGGTTCCGCAGGCTAAATCTATTTTGCAATGGAGATCAACATGACGGAAAAATTGATAATTTTTGATACCACGTTACGCGATGGCGAGCAGAGCCCCGGAGCGGCGATGACCCGGGAAATGAAAATCCGCATCGCCCGTCAGCTGGAAAAATTGGGCGTGGATATCATCGAGGCAGGTTTTGCCGCAGCCAGCCCGGGAGATTTCGAGGCGGTACGGGCAGTTGCAAAGACGATTAAGGATTCAACGGTATGTTCGTTGGCGCGTGCGATCGAGAATGACGTGCGCCGTGCCGGAGAAGCCATCAAGCCGGCCAAGTCCGGCCGTATCCACACATTCATTGCCACCAGCCCGATCCATATGCAGCACAAATTGCGTATGAATGAAGACCAGGTTGTAGAGCGCGCGGTGAGCGCGGTAAAGTGGGCGCTGGAATATACCGATGACGTGGAATTTTCCGCAGAAGACGCCGTGCGCTCCGACATGGATTTCCTGGTCCGGGTGTTCGATGCGGTGATACAGGCCGGAGCGAAGACGCTGAATGTGCCGGATACGGTGGGTTATTCCATCCCGGCGGCATGGGGGGAACGTATCAAACAGCTGATCGAACGCGTGCCCAACTCAGACAAGGTGATCTGGTCCACGCATTGCCATAACGATCTGGGTTTGGCGGTGGCCAATTCCTTGTCCGCCGTGATGAATGGCGTGCGCCAGGTTGAGTGCACCATCAACGGACTTGGTGAACGTGCCGGTAATGCCTCTTTGGAAGAAGTCGTGATGGCGGTGAAAACGCGCCGCGATATATTCAATCTGGATACCCGCATCAATACCGAGCAGATCGTGCCGACTTCAAAGCTGGTTTCCAGCATAACCGGCTACCCGGTGCAGCCAAACAAGGCTATTGTCGGTGCCAACGCCTTTGCTCATGAGTCCGGCATCCATCAGGATGGTGTGATCAAGCATCGCGAGACTTACGAAATCATGCGTGCTGAAGATGTGGGCTGGAATGCCAACAAGTTATCCCTGGGCAAACTCTCCGGGCGCAACGCATTGCGCCAGCGTTTTACTGCGCTGAATATCGAGTTCCCTTCTGAAGAAGCCTTTAATGCCGCTTTTCAGCGTTTCAAGGAATTGGCGGATCGCAAAAACGAGATTTTCGACGAGGATTTGCAGGCTTTGGTCAGCGACGAAGCAGTTTCCCAGATCAACGAGCATTATCGCCTGGTGGCCATGGGAGCACATTCTGAAACCGGCGTGTTGCCGGTGGCGCGTGTCGTGATGAGCATAGACGGCAAGGAATACCAAGCTGATGCTCAGGGAGGCGGACCGGTGGATGCCACTTTCAAGGCGATAGAGCAAATCGTAAACAGCGGCACCCAACTGCAATTGTATTCGGTGAACAACATTACCAGCGGCACGGATGCGCAGGGCGAAGTGACGGTGCGGCTGTCCAAAAACGGTCGCATCGTCAACGGGCAGGGGGCGGATACCGACATCGTGGTAGCGTCCACCAAGGCGTATCTCAACGCGCTGAATAAATTGCACAGCAAACTGGAACGCGCCCATCCCCAAGTGTGATTTTACGCTCGGGGGGCATAATAAGCGGAGGACAATTTGCGCCGATTATCCAAATGGAAGGGCGCTGATTGCCAGAAGATTTCTGTATTTTCTGGGCGGCCAATAATAATTTACCATTTAGTTAAACAGGGCTTATAATGCGCCACTGGTGTCCAGAATAATGTCGTCATCGTGATTTCTTTAAGCGTGAATCAATTATGTTTGGCTTGCATCGTTAATTGAT
>CAZCKZ010000269.1:0-2839 GCA_964499395.1 uncultured Gallionella sp.
GCGCTGGGTGACCTTGGCAAACACCGCGTCGCGCAATTCGCCGAACAGGGTGCTGAACAACCTGAGCACGCCGTAGCCGACGATCAGGAACACCGGCACCATCAGCAGCGCCTTGTCCTTGCCCAGCGCATCGATGATTTCCTTGAGCACCAGCGGAACGGATACGTTGGCCAGCTTGGAAAATATCAGCATGCTCATCGCGGCAAACACACGCCACTTGAATTCCATCAGGTAGGGAATCAGGGTGCGGATGGTCCGCCAATCGGCGCGGTTGGTGTTGCTTGGCGGCTGAATCGAGGAGGGACGCATAACGGGAAGACGCAAATGACAGATGCGAATTATAGCGCGGGCAGGCCGGGCTGCTCAGATTGATCTGTCATAGCCCAGCATTCCGATCAGCAGGCGCACGATCCCGTAACTGGCGCGCGCGACCAGCCTGCCCCACCAGCTGCGTGATACATTGTTTCCGTCCCCGATACGAAGCGCATCGTTGGCAATCGCCGCAAGCAGGCTTACACGCAACTCCCCGGCGAATCCCGCATCCTGGACCACCAGATTGGCCTCCCGTGCCAGCATCAGGCTGAACGGATCGATGTTGGAAGAACCCACCGTCGACCACATTCCGTCGACCACAGCCACTTTGGCGTGCAGATAGCTGGGCTGGTACTCGTATATCTCGACGCCCGCCGCCAGCAACTGGTCATAAAGCGCATGCGTCGCATAATGCTGCACGCGGTATTCGACTCTGCCCTGCAACAGCAGCATGACCCTGACGCCTTTTTGCGCGGCCTGCATCAGCGCCATACGAAAGGCACGACCGGGCAGGAAGTAGGCATTGGCAATGATGATCTCGCGTCGCGCGCCATCGATAGCCTTCAGGTAAGCGTTCTCGATATCATGGCGATGGCGCAGGCTATCGCGCAACACCAGCGTGATGTCGGACGCACCCGGCTTGACCCGTTCCCGCACCAGGCGCCGGATTTCCTTGCCGCGCCTGCGGAAATTGGCCCATGACACCACACCCCACAAACGCCGCATGGTCGAGTGGATATCGCCGGCCACCTCACCCTGCACGCGCACGGCGTAATCGAGGCGAGGTAAACTGAAATGATCTCGGCTGGAAATATCGTTGATGATATTGATGCCGCCGACAAAAGCCACTTCGCCATCCAGCACCACCAGCTTGCGATGCATGCGGCGCAGGCGCCGCATCCGGCTGCGGCGCAATGTAAACGGGGAGATTTCGCGCCTGAACCATTGTACCTGCACCTTCGCCACGGTCAGCTCGGCCAGCCATGCCCTGGAAAACTCGGCCGATCCGTAGCCATCAAGCAGCACGCGCACCACCACCCCGCGCTCGGCAGCCCTGAGCAAGGCATCGACCACGATGCGGCCGGTTTCGTCCGAGGCAAAAATATAGGTTTCCAGATAGACCGAATGCTGGGCGCCATCGATATCCGTGCACAACTGCGGAAAATATGCAGCGCCAGTTTGCAGCAGCATCAATTGGTTCTCGGCCACCTTATGGATGCTGGTCATATGCTTTGCAGTTGCGCGGAAAGCGCGGCATGGTCGGACAAACGCAGCCAGTTTCCCCCGGTATGCACACTGCTGTGCAGCACGTCGAATCCGCGCACATAGATGCGGTCCAGGCGCAAAAGCGGCAGCCTGGACGGAAAACTGCGCGCCAGCTTGCCGTCATGCATATGAAACACGTCGTGTATGTGCAACTCGCTGGCCAATGACTTGCCGGTCTGGTTGCTCCAGTCGTTGAAATCGCCCGCGATGATCAGCCGCGCATCCTGCGGTATTTCATTGCGCACGTAATCGACCAGTGTGCAGGTTTGTGCGCGGCGCCCCTTCGCGAACAGCCCGAAATGCACGCACAGGCAATGGACGTTCTGATGCCCTGCCAATTCGACCTCGCTGTGCAACAGCCCGCGGCTCTCGAACCGATGCGCGGACACATCCGTGTTGAAGGATTTCAGGATCGGGAAGCGGCTGAGTATCGCGTTGCCATGATGCCCCGCCTCATACACCGCATTTTTGCCATAAACAGAATGCGGCCAGATTTCTTCCGCAATGAACTCGTGCTGGGCACCATCGGGATAGTTGTGATAACGCCCGCCATGCAGCGTATGTTCGCCCTGCACTTCCTGCAAAAAAACGATGTCGGCATCCAGCTCGCGCAGCCGCTCGCGCAGCTCGTGCAGCACCACGCGGCGCTTGAAATAGGAAAGGCCCTTGTGGATGTTGTAGGTGGCGATTTTGAGGGTGGTCATAGGGAGTATTCTACCCAATGGAAGGGGAGAATGCCGGATGTAGATTGGGTTGACTATGGCGATATCCAACTACCAAAATCAACTTCGCCGGGCTACCCCGGCGAAGTTGATTTTGATGTTGGTTTACTGGATTCCCGCCTTCGCGGGAATGACACCTGCTAAGCGTTCCCTATCCCCTTCGCCGGCAACCCGATCTCCTTCGCAAACGCCAGCATGCGCTGTATCGGCAGCACCGCCCTCGGAATAATCTCCGGATCGACGTGTATCTCATTGCGCCCGGATTCCAAGACCTCCGCCAGATTCAACAAACCATTCATCGCCATCCACGGGCAATGCGAACAGCTCTTGCAGGTCGCGCCGACACCGGAAGTCGGGGCTTCGAGAAAAGTTTTGTGCGGGGACAAATTGCGCATCTGGTGCAGGATGCCATTGTCGGTTGCAACGATGAATTCCTGCGCATCCAGACTCTGCGATGCCTTGATAAGCTGGGTGGTGGAGCCGACCATGTCCGCCAGCTGCACGACCGCGCGCGGCGATTCGGGATGCGCCAGCACTTT
>CAZCKZ010000270.1:0-2826 GCA_964499395.1 uncultured Gallionella sp.
TTCCGCGGTAGCGACAAGCGCGGCGGAGCAAACGGGGCGCGCATTCGTCTGGCGCCGCAGAAGGATTGGGAAGTCAACCAGCCGGCTCAACTGGCGAAGGTTCTGCAGAAGCTGGAAGCGATCCGGAAGGACTTCAACGGCGCACTGTCTGGCGGCAAGCAGGTTTCGCTTGCCGACGTGATCGTCCTGGGCGGCTGTGCGGCCGTCGAGGCTGCGGCGAAGAAGGCCGGCCAGGACATGAAGGTACCCTTCACCCCGGGTCGCATGGATGCGTCGCAGCAGCAGACAGATGTGGACTCGTTCGCCGTACTGGAGCCGATTGCAGATGGTTTCCGCAACTACGTGCGCAAGGGACTCGAAGGGTCGGCGGCTGAGCTGCTGGTGGACAAAGCGCAGTTGATGAGGCTGACGGCTCCCGAGATGACGGTTCTGATCGGCGGTCTGCGTGCCCTGAATGCGAACGTCGGCCAGTCCCAACACGGTGTTTTCACCAAGCGGCCCGAAACATTGTCCAACGATTTCTTCGTGAATCTTCTCGACATGAAGACGAAGTGGCAGAAGTCCGCCACATCCGAAGGCGTGTTGGAGGGGAGCGATCGGGCGACGGGCGAACTGAAGTGGACGGGCACCATCGCTGATCTCGTCTTCGGTTCGAACTCCCAGCTCCGGGCGCTCGCGGAAGTCTATGCATGCAGCGATTCGCAGCAGACGTTCGTGCATGACTTTGTGGCGGCATGGAACAAGGTGATGAGCCTTGATCGCTTCGACCTTGCGTGATATCAGAGGAAAGGCCTTAAAGGTCCTGTACCGCGCAGCCTCTGCCTGCATCGGGTTATCCCGGGTCAGGTAGAGGCTGCTTTTTTACGCTTCCCTCTGGCTTCAGGAATAATGAACTGCCGGAACAATGCTTATAGCGAAATACTGTTCGACTCTCTCAAGGTCGTGCAGCTACACCGTGTAAGGTTCGAGACATGCCGCCGTACCCAGCACGAGGATTTTCTTTTCGCGCCACGCCGCTACACCCATGTTTATCCTGCACCGGGATCAAGGCGCCCTGCTCCGTTTTTCCGCTTATTCCTTCTTCGGCGTGAGCGCATTGCCTGCGAAGACGATCCCGTCCCAGCCGGTCTTGATGAAATTGCGGATGTTCTGGTGGTCGCTGCCCTGCGGATGCCTGAGCACATCGTCGCAGTAATAGCTGCCGAAGCAATGCAGTGTCTGCTGCGGTGTCAGCTGGTGCAATTTGGCGAACGAGAATACTTTGCAGGAGCCGCTGTTCTGCCCGGCTTCGTTCTGCAATTTCCCGTTGCGGAATACAATGGGGGTGAAGTCGTAATTTGCGTCGATCACGCTCATGGTGTCGTTGAAGGTGATGCTGTCGGGCGCGGTTTCGAGAGTTTGCAGGAATTTTTTCATGATGCAAGAGTATACCGTCTTGGGTTGCTTCATACCCGCACCCGGCATCCAATCATCCCGTTGCGACCCGAGCACCCTCTTCGATCTGATTGGCCGGATGGCGGATGACCGTCTCGCCCGGCTTCAGTCCTTCCAGCACTTCAGCCTCCTGCGCGTTGCTGTGGCCGATTTTCAGGGTACGCTTTTTTGCCCGGCCGTTCTCGACCGCGAATGCGCACCACGCCTCGCCACAACGGAACAGCGCGCTGGCCGGAACCTTGGTGACGTTGTCTGCCGCCCAGACAACGATGTGGGCGTTGACGCGGTAGCCGTCGCCCAGCGCCTTTGGCGCATCGACAAAATCAGCTATGACATTGGTGCGTTTTTCTTCAATGCCCAGCGCGGATACTTTGGTGAACGCATGCGGTTCGACGCGCTGCACTGTTGCATTTAATGACTGGCTGCCACCCCAGCCGTCGAGGATGACTTTCATGCCGGGCCGGACCTTGACTGCTTCGGTTGACAGCAGTTCGATCACGACTTCGAGTTTGCCAAGGTCGCCCAGGGTCATCAGCGGGGCGCCCGCCGCGACGACGCGCTCGCTCGGGTCGACGATGCGCAGGATGTGCCCGGCGACGGGCGAGTGCACCTTGAACAGCGCATCCTTGCCGCCTTGCACCGCGATCAGGCCGGATTTTGCGAGGCGGACTTCGGCCGCCGCAGACTTGGCTCGGAAGCGCGCGGCTTCAAGGTCGTTGGCGATGGTGATCTCCGCGTTGCGCGCGTGCTCGGCTGCCTGCGCGGACATAAAGCCGTCCTTGACCAGGCGTTCGACGCGGATTCTTTCGCGCTTCGCCTGCGCGAGGTCTTCCACTGCATGGCGCACCTGCTCTTCGGCCTCGCGCTGCTGGCTCTGTGCGGATGCGATCCGTGCGGTCTGTTCGTTGCGCTCGCGCACGCTCAGCGGCAACGGCGCGATCTGCGCGACGACCTGGTTTTTCTGCACCGCATCGCCGTCATGCAGCTCGACGCGGGTGAGTCTTCCGGCGACCGGCGCGGTGATCACGAAACGCTCCTGGGCGCGCGTCTCGCCCTGTTCGTCGATGGTGACCTGCATGCTGCCCTTCTGCACCTGGCCGGTGTCGACGCGCAGCGGAGTGGGGCGGAACATCAGCGCGAGCAGCGCCAGCGCGGCGATGGCCGCGAGCCCGTAAGTTGTTTTGCGTGCAGGCAGTTTCATGTCAAGGGCACCTCTATAAATCCAGATTTTAGTTCCGGCATAACCTGAAGGTTAGCCTACACAGCAACTTCGTTGTATCCCAACTGCTGTGTTACGGAATAAATTCCTTGCTTTCATATTACACATATGCGGCGCTGCGGAATTTACTCCGCGCCTTGCATTCGGGCGAACTCTGAATTTCTCGAGGCGCC
>CAZCKZ010000271.1:0-2750 GCA_964499395.1 uncultured Gallionella sp.
CGGCCTGTGGCAGGCTGTTCAGCCATTCCAGCAATGCCATCGTCCAGGCCATTACGGTATGTGCCAGCCACAACGGTGCAGCCAGCGGCAGGATCGCGCCGAGCAGGGTGAGCGGCACAACGACCAGGCTCACCAGCGGTATCGCGAAGGCATTGGCGATGGGCGAGACCAGCGAGACCTGCTGGAATAGCGCGAGCAGCATCGGAACCAGGCCTATGGTCATCGCCCATTGCACCTTGCCGTATTCCACCAGCCAGTGCGAGGGTTTCAGGCGATATGCCGTGATGTACAGGATCAGTGCCACCGCACCGAACGATAGCCAGAAGCCGGGCGACAGGATGGACCATGGGTCGGGAATCAGCACGCCGAGCAACGCGATACTGAGTATCTGTCCGAGCGAAAAATTCCGGTTCAGCAAGAGTGCGATGGTAACAGCAGCGACCATATACACAGTGCGTTGTGCCGGGACCGCAAAGCCGGACAGCAGCGCGTAGGCAAGTGCCACCAGCAACGCAGCCACAGCAGCGGCTTTGCGCGCAGGCAGCAACAGGGTAAGCCGCACGCTGCGCCGCCACAGCCAGTAGGCGAGCGCAAAGCCCAGACCGGCGAGCATGGTGATATGCAGACCGGAGATGCTCATCAGGTGATTCACCCCGGTACGCGTGAATACCTGCCATTGCGCCCGCGGGATGCTGCTCTGATCGCCGATCGCCAGTGCGCTCAGCACGCCTGCATAGGGTGCAGTGGTCAGTGTCGCATCGAACTTGTCGCGCACATTTTCCCGCCAGTGCTGGATGCGATAGTTGAAACCGCCGGCCAGCCCGGCCAGGCGCACGTTATGCGCTTTGTTGTTCACGTAACCCACTGCGCGCACATTGTTTTCCAGCGCCCACAATTCAAAGTCGAAACCGTGCGGGTTGCTGCTGCCGTGCGGCTGTTTGAGGCGCAATGTGAGTTGCCAGCGTTCCCCGGCATGCAGCACGGGCGGAACGGTTTTCCGTGAGTAATAGGTGCTGAGGTAAATATGTTTTGGCACGCTGGCCTGCGGCGTGAGAACCTGTTCCACGTCGAAGCCGAAATGCAAGCCTTGCTCGAATTTGCGCGGCAAATCGGCAACCACGCCGATCACCTTGATGTCCCGTCCCTGCCATTCATCAGGCAAGGTGATGGCGAGTCTTTGTTTAGCCTGCCATGCGGCATGATAAAAGCCGAGGCCCAGCGCGAAAACAGCAAGCAGCAGGGTTCGCGCAATTCGCAGCGCAAACGGTCTGGCCGGGATCAGCAGTGCGAGCAAAATGCCGGGCAGCAGCCATGCCCAGCCAAATGCGGGCAGCAGCCATGCCCAGCCAAATGCGGGCAGTGAGGCCTGCTGTTGCAGCAGCCACACGCCGAGGGCGAAGCAGACGGTGAAGAGAACCATGCACGTAGATTAGCGCATGGGGATAAAATTGGGCATGCGTAATTTATTCCGTAAATTTCTGCCGTCCCACGATACGGTCATAAGCCAGCGCTGGCTGAAACCATTTGGCAGCCTGTTGCAACACCCCAACCTGTGGCATCTGCACCGTCGTTCGGTGGCGGGCGGGGTTGCAGTAGGAATGTTCTGCGGCCTGGTTCCGGGGCCGCTGCAAATGATTTCGGCCGCGCTGCTCGCAGTCTTGCTGCGCGTCAATCTGCCGGTTGCGGCATTCACCACGCTCTACACCAACCCGTTTACCATCCTGCCGCTGTATGTGGTCGCGTATGAACTGGGGGCATGGTTGAGCGGGGTGCGCAGCAAGGCGCCGATAGAGCATCTTACCTTTCCGGTAATGCACTGGCAGAGCTGGCCGTCGGAATTGTGGGCATGGATGCAGATGCTCGGCAAACCGCTGCTGATCGGCCTGCCCACGCTCGCGCTTATTCTGGCGATCGCAGGGTATATTGCGGTGCGCGTTGCATGGCGTGTCGGAGTGGTGATCAGGTGGCGTGCCAGAAAACGACGCAGGGCTGCGTTATGATTGCGCCCGCTTGCTGCCAGGATCGAATCACCCGGCCATACCAGGAATTAACCCATGTCCCGAATTGATGTAACGATTAGAACCCGTGATGGTGTCTGTCCGGCTACGCTGTTTACGCCCGGAGATTCGGCAGGACCCTGGCCTGCGGTGATTTTCTTCATGGATGGTTTCGGCATCCGTCCCGTGATGTATGAGATGGCTCAGCGACTGGCCGACGGCGGATACCTGGTGTTGCTGCCCGATCTCTATTACCGCATCGGGAGCTACCCTACTATGGACCCGCCCAAGATTGTCGCCGATCCGAAGTTGCGGGAAGAATTCATGAAGCGCGTGACCAGCCTGAACCGCGACCAGAAGGTCAGCGACGCGGGCGCCTTCATCGAATTTCTGTTGTCCCGTTCCGAGGTCAGGGGTGAGCGGTTTGCCGTGACCGGCTATTGTATGGGCGGGAATGTTTCATTGACCGCAGCCGGCGCATTTCCCGGCCGCTTTGCGGCAGTGGCTTCGTTCCATGGCAGTAATCTCGCGACCGACCAGACGGACAGCCCGCATCGCTTCGTGAAGAACATTTCCGGCCGCGTTTATATCGCCGGCGCGGTCGAGGACAAGTCATTTTCCGAAGAACAGAAGAACCGTCTGGAACAGGCATTGACCGAGGCAGGAGTGGAACATCTGATCGAGACCTACCCCGGTGCCCGCCATGGTTTTGCGGTTCCGGATCACCCCGCTTTCGCCCCGATCGCTGCCGAG
>CAZCKZ010000272.1:0-2747 GCA_964499395.1 uncultured Gallionella sp.
AGCCTGTCGATACCGATGCCCTCTCCCGCAGTGGGAGGCAAACCGTATTCCAGCGCGCGCACGTAGTCGTTGTCCTTGAACATCGCTTCCTCGTCCCCTGCATCTTTCGCCGCGACCTGGGCGTCGAAGCGCGCGGCCTGATCTTCCGCGTCGTTCAATTCCGAAAAGCCGTTGGCGATCTCGCGTCCGGCGATGAACAACTCGAAGCGTTCGGTGATCTCCGGGCGGGTGTCGCTACAGCGCGCCAATGGTGAGACTTCGACCGGGTAGTCGACGATGAAAGTCGGTTCGAACAGATGTGCCTCGGCCAGTTCCTCAAACAGCGACAGTTGCAAACCGCCGATGCCGTCTTCCGGCTTGTATCTGGCTTTCAGGTCGGTCAGTTCGGCAATCACGAACTCGCGGTCGTTGAGCTGCGCGGTGGTGAATTGCGGATGATATTTCTGGATTGCCTGCACCATCGTCAGGCGGTGAAACGGCTTGCCCAGATCCAGTTCACTGCCCTGATAGCTGATCAGGGACGTACCCAGAACCTTTTGTGCCACTTCGCGGAACAGGCTTTCGCTGAAATCCATCAGGTATTTGTAATCGCGATAGGCCTCGTAGAATTCCAGCATGGTGAATTCCGGATTGTGGCGAGTGGACAGGCCCTCGTTGCGGAAATTGCGGTTGATCTCGAATACCTTCTCGAAGCCGCCCACCACCAGACGTTTCAGGTACAGCTCCGGTGCGATGCGCAAATACATTTTCATGTCCAGCGCGTTGTGGTGCGTCTCGAACGGCTTGGCGGCAGCGCCTCCCGGTATGGGGTGCATCATCGGCGTCTCGACTTCCAGATAGCCGTTGCCGATGAAAAATTCGCGTATCGCCTGGATGATCCGCGTGCGCGTGACGAACACCTTGCGCGCGTCCTCGTTGGTGATCAGGTCGAGATAGCGCTGGCGGTATTTCTGTTCCTGATCCGACAGGCCGTGGAATTTTTCCGGCAGCGGGCGCAGCGCCTTGGTCAGCAAGCGCACTTGCGACACGCGCACGGAAAGCTCGCCGGTTTTGGTTTTGAACAGCACGCCCGTAGCGCCGAGGATATCGCCAAGATCGTAATGCTTGAAAGCGTTGTGCGCCTCCACGCCGGCATCATTGTTGCTGATGAACAGCTGTATCTTCCCGCTCATGTCCTGCACCGTGGCAAAGCTGGCCTTGCCCATCACCCGCTTCAGCATCATGCGTCCGGCCACTGCAACGGATACTTGCAAAGCCTCCAGTTCGTCATGGGTCTTCCCGCCGAACTCGCCGTGCAAATCGCCGGCCAGATGCTTGCGCTCGAAATCGTTCGGGAAAGCCACGCCTGTTTTACGAATTGCTGCAAGCTTGCTGCGGCGCTCCGCAATGATCTGGTTCTCATCTTGCGGGTGCCCGGCCAGAAGTTCTTTGGATGGTGGGAGGGTGTCGTCGGTAGTCATAACAGATCTCAAATTATTAATTCTGGTCAAACGCCTTGCTTCAAACTGGCCGAGATGAAATCATCCAGGTCGCCATCCAGCACGCCCTGGGTGTTGCCGACTTCGTAATTGGTGCGCAGATCCTTGATGCGCGACTGGTCGAGCACATAGCTGCGGATCTGGTGGCCCCAGCCGATGTCGGATTTTCCGTCTTCCAATACCTGCTTCTCTTCATTGCGCTTGCGCAGCTCTTCTTCATAGAGACGCGATTTTAGCATCGCCATCGCTTCGGCGCGGTTGCGGTGCTGCGAGCGGTCGCTCTGGCATTGCACCACGATGTTGGTGGGGAGGTGGGTGATACGCACCGCCGAGTCGGTTTTGTTGATGTGCTGGCCGCCGGCACCCGAGGCCCGGTAGGTATCCACCCGCAGGTCGGCCGGATTGATCTCGACCTCGATGGACTCGTCGACTTCCGGATAGACGAACACGCTGGAGAACGAAGTATGGCGGCGATTGCCGGAATCGAACGGCGATTTGCGCACCAGGCGGTGCACGCCGGTCTCGGTGCGCAGGTGGCCGTAGGCATATTCCCCGCTCACCTTCAGCGAAGCGCCCTTGATGCCCGCAACTTCGCCGTCGGATTGCTCCAGCACTTCGACCTGGAAGCCTTTGCGTTCGCAGTAGCGCAGATACATGCGCAGCAGCATGGCGGCCCAGTCCTGCGCTTCGGTCCCGCCTGAGCCGGCCTGGATGTCGACGAAGCAGTTGTTCGGATCCATCGGGTGGGAGAACATGCGGCGGAATTCCATGGCCGCGATGCGCTTCTCGATGTCCCGGATATCGGCGGCGGTGCTGTTCAGGGTTTCGTCGTCATTTTCCGCCTGGGCCATCTCGAACAGTTCCGACGCATCGGAAAGATCCTGCTGGATATTGCCAAGACCGAGCACCACGCTTTCCAGCAATTTGCGTTCGCGCCCCAGTTCCTGCGCGCGTTTGGCGTTCTGCCAGATGGCGGGATCTTCGGCGAGTTCGGATACTTCGGTCAGACGCTCCTGCTTGGCATAGTAGTCAAAGATACCTCCGTAATTCTGCGCTGCGCAGACCTAAGTCCTGTAACTGGTTGGAAAGGGCGTTTAGTTGTTCGGCTTCCATGTATTCATCTCTATAAATTCGTTATTCGGGCGAATCGCGGTGTCACGTGCTCGCTCATTCCTCGTCTATCACTTCGATATGTCTCGTCATTCGCTGAAAGAACTACTAGCCATTCGACTAAGCCCGCAAGCGGGCAAGTCGCTGGTTATGCGCGGC
>CAZCKZ010000273.1:0-1814 GCA_964499395.1 uncultured Gallionella sp.
GCAGGAAATCATCGCCTCGGTCAAGCGCGGCCTGTACGCGGTCAATTTCGGCGGTGGGCAGGTGGACATCACCAGCGGCAAATTCGTGTTTTCCACCGCGGAGGCTTACATGATCGAGGATGGCAAGATTACCCATCCGGTGAAAGGTGCGACACTGATCGGCAACGGTCCCGATGTGCTCACGCGCATTTCGATGATAGGCAATGACATGGCGCTCGATCCAGGTGTCGGTACCTGCGGCAAGGAAGGGCAGAGCGTGCCGGTCGGGGTGGGGCAGCCCACCGTACGGATAGACGGGCTGACGGTGGGCGGGACAGCCTGAGACTGCTCCACGGGCTTGCGCGCATGCCCCGTCCACGCCACGAAACCGGGAGCGTTACGGAATTTCGGCAGTTCACCCCCGAATGCCATTGATCTTGCCATAACAGCAGCGCCGCGATAGCCGCAATGGACTGCAGGCATAGTGCCGGATATTTCTGTTATCAATGGTGCAATGCGCTACGATCATTGCACCCTACTGTATAATCCGCGGGCTATGCAGATTCTTCGCGGACTTTATTCCCCAGACCAACAGCCTGTTGCCCTTACCATCGGAAATTTTGATGGGGTGCATCTGGGCCATCAGGCATTGTTGAACACGTTGAGCGCAGCGGCAAAAACACGCGGCCTGCAAACAGCGGTGATGATCTTCGAGCCGCACCCGCGCGAATTTTTTACCCCGAAGCAGGCTCCGGCAAGATTGACCAGCCTGCGCGAGAAGCTGGAGTTGTTTTCTGCGGAGGGCATAGACCGAGTGTATGTTTGCCGCTTTAATGCCCACTTTGCGGCCATGAGCGCGGAAGATTTTATCAATACGCTGCATGAAAAAGTGCATGCCGGATACGTGTTGATCGGCGACGACTTTCGCTTCGGCAGCGGGCGTACCGGCGATTTTGCGCTGATGGAAAAGATCGGTTCCCGGCATGGCTTCAACGTGCAAGCGGTAGCGACCGTGTCGAGCGAAGGGGTGCGAATTTCCAGCACGGCGGTACGCGCCGCTTTGCTGGCCGGACAGTTAGGCGAGGCGAAGTCCTATCTGGGGCGGCATTACAGCATCAGCGGACGGGTGGTTCATGGCGACGGGATGGGGAAAAAAATCGGGTTTCCAACCGCGAATATCCAGTTGAAGCACAATCTCCCGCCGCTGTCCGGTATTTTCGTGGTGCAGGTGCATGCCGAAGGTCTGGGCGTATTGCAAGGCGCAGCCAGCCTGGGTGTGCGTCCGACACTGAAGCACGATGCCCAACCTGTCCTGGAAGTGCATCTGTTCGAGTTTGGGCAGCAGATCTACGGAAAGCATTTGCGCGTGGAGTTTTTGCAAAAACTGCGCGACGAAGAAAAATATCCCGATGTGGAAACGCTGACGCGACAGATCGCACTGGATGTGGAAAACGCGAAGAAATGGTTCGAACAACATGATTGATTATCCAATATGACCGATTACAAAGCCACGCTGAATTTACCCGATTCGCCATTCCCGATGCGCGGCGATCTGGCCCGCCGCGAGCCGCAGATGCTGGCACGCTGGCAGGAACAGCAGCGTTATAAGAAACTCCGTGCGGCGAAGCAGGGCAAGCCGGTGTTCATCCTGCACGATGGCCCGCCCTATGCGAACGGCGATATCCATCTGGGGCATGCGGTCAATAAGATTCTCAAGGACATCATCGTCAAATCCAAAACGCTGGCGGGCTTCGATGCGCCTTATGTTCCAGGTTGGGACTGTCACGGGTTGCCAATCGAACTGGTCGTGGAGAAGAAGCATGGCAAGGCGATTC
>CAZCKZ010000273.1:1824-2742 GCA_964499395.1 uncultured Gallionella sp.
GATTCCGCCCGCGCAATTTCGTGAGCTGTGCCGCGCTTATGCGAGGGAGCAGATCGCCAAACAGAAGAAGGATTTCATCAGGATCGGCGTGATGGGCGACTGGGATCATCCCTACCTGACCATGGACTTCAAGACCGAAGCCGACATCATTCGTGCATTGGGTAAAATCCACGAGCGCGGTTACCTGTATCAGGGCTACAAGCCGGTGAACTGGTGCCTGGATTGCCAGTCGGCGCTTGCCGAAGCGGAGGTGGAGCACGAGGACAAGGTGTCGTCCGCAATCGACGTGGGTTTCGAGGTCAAAGACAAAACAGAGGTGGACAGGGCATTCGGGGTGTCCTTGCCGGGTGATGCAAGAGTGTATGCGGTGATCTGGACCACCACGCCATGGACCTTGCCCGCGAATCAGGCGGTGTGCGTACACCCGGAACTGCAATACGACTTGATCAAGACACCGAAGGGTTACCTTATTCTTGCATTTGATCTCGCGACCCAGTGTCTGGCGCGGTATCAGTTGGGCGGAAGCAATGACCGTGGCGACGGAATGGCTGCTACCTGCAAGGGTGCGGCACTTGAGGGATTGCTGCTGCGACATCCTTTCTACGAGCGCAGCGTCGAGATCATCTGCGGCGACCATGTCACGCTGGAAGCGGGTACCGGCCTGGTGCATACCGCACCGGCGCACGGTATGGACGATTATGCCGTCGGCCAGAAATACAATCTGCCGACCGACAACCCGGTTGGCGACGACGGCAAGTTCCTGGCGAATATGCCGCTGGTGGGCGGGCTGTTCGTCTGGAAGGCAAATGATGTGGTGATAGAGGCGTTGCAGAGCAGCGGACATCTGCTGCATATGGAAAAGGTGCAGCACAGCTATCCGCATTGCTGGAGGCACAAGACACCGATCATCTTCCGCTC
>CAZCKZ010000274.1:0-2741 GCA_964499395.1 uncultured Gallionella sp.
CTTGCCGCAACGCGAACCGACCATCCGTATCGCGGCAATGCCTGCCAATGCCAATTACACCGGAGATATCTTCGGCGGCTGGCTGATGGGTCAGGTGGACATCGCAGGCAGCATCCCGGCATTGCATCGCGCCAAGGGCCGCGTTGCCACTGTGTCGGTGAATTCATTCGTGTTCAAGCAGCCGATCTTCGTCGGCGACCTGGTCAGCTTTTATACGCGTATCCTGAAAGTGGGAACAACATCGATCACCGTCGAGGTCGAGGTCTATGCGCAGCGGGACCCTGTCAAGCCGATGTGCGTCAAGGTGACCGAGGCCACACTGACCTATGTGGCGGTCGGCGAAGATCGCAAACCCCGGATTGTTCCGCCGGAGGATTGAAAGAATAACAACAACCAGCCACAGAGAATGCGCAGGCGTTGCCACGTTCCGGTTTTTTCTGCGGTACCTGTAGATTGAAAGTGAGGGTATTGATGAGTATTTTGCATATCAGGAAAGTTGCCGTGCTGGGTGCGGGCGTGATGGGTGCGCAGATCGCCGCGCACATGGTCAACGCCAATGTCGAGACGCTGTTGTTCGACCTGCCTGCCCCGGAAGGAGATCCCAACGGCGTCGTGAACAAGGCGCTGGACGGGCTGAAGAAGCTCGAGCCCAGCCCGCTGGCCAGTCCGTCCCGGCTCGCGTACATTTCGGCGGCGAATTACGGACAGCATCTCGAGCGCTTGCGCGAGTGCGATCTGGTGATCGAGGCGATCGCCGAGCGCATCGACTGGAAATCCGACCTGTATAAAAAGGTTGCGCCGTTCGTGGGCGCGCATGCGATCTTCGCCACCAACACTTCCGGCCTGTCCATCAACAAGCTCGCCGAAGCATTCCCGGAAAATCTGCGCCACCGCTTCTGCGGCATCCATTTCTTCAACCCGCCGCGCTACATGCATCTGGTCGAGCTGATCCCGTGCACCGGCACCGAGCCGTTGCTGCTCGACCAGCTCGAGGCGTTCCTCGTCTCGACCCTGGGCAAGGGTGTGGTGCGCGCCAAGGACACGCCCAACTTCATCGCCAACCGCATCGGCGTATTTTCGATGCTGGCCACCAAGCACCACGCGCAGGCATTCGGCCTCGGCTTCGACACCGTGGATGCGCTGACCGGCCGTTATCTCGGCCGCCCCAAGAGCGCGACGTTCCGCACGCTGGACGTGGTCGGCCTGGACGTGTTCGCGCACGTGGTCAACACCATGCGCGAGAACCTGACCGACGATCCGTGGCACAAGCATTTCGAATTGCCGGGCTGGTTCGACCGGCTGGTCGACCAAGGTGCGCTCGGACAGAAGACCAAAAAGGGTATCTACCAGAAGATCGGCAAGGAGATACGGGTGCTCGATCTGCACACCGAGGAGTATCGCCTGACCGAAAGCGACGTCGATTACGCGGTGAAGGAGATATTGCGCGAACGCGACTGGGCGAAGAAGCTCTCCGGTCTGCGCAACAGTCAGCATCCGCAGGCGAAATTCCTGTGGGCGACATTCCGCGACGTGTTCCATTACTGCGCACTGCAGCTCGAACACATCGCAAA
This sequence comes from uncultured Gallionella sp., assembly GCA_964499395.1. Taxonomy (GTDB): domain Bacteria; phylum Pseudomonadota; class Gammaproteobacteria; order Burkholderiales; family Gallionellaceae; genus Gallionella. The sequence goes on from CAZCKZ010000274.1 coordinate 1,572, forward strand.
CAACGCGCGCGACCTCGACCTTGCGGTGCGCTGGGGTTTCGGCTGGGACAGCGGCCCGTTCGAGATCTGGCAGGCGGCAGGCTGGCAGCAGGTGGCCGGCTGGATCGCTGCCGACATCGCGGCAGACAAGGCGATGTCCGAAGTCCCGCTGCCGGAGTGGGTGACCGACCCGATCCGCACAGGTGTGCACACTCCGCAGGGCTCCTGGTCGCCCGCCACGGTCAGCTACCAGCCGCGCTCCACATTGCCGGTCTACCGACGCCAGCCGTTCCCGGACAAGCTGGTCGGCGAACCGGTGCAATACGGCGAGACCATTTTCGAAACCGACGATGTGAGGATGTGGTTCACCGGCGACAATATCGCGATACTCAGCTTCAACTCCAAGATGCACGCGATCAGCAACGAGGTGCTGGACGGCATCCTGCGTGCGATCGACGAAGCCGAGGCACATTTCTCCGCGCTGATCATCTGGCAGACCGAGGCGCCGTTCTCGGCCGGTGCGCACCTGCTGCAGCTGATGCAGGGCGTGCAGGAATCCGCCGACCAGCCATCCGGAGTGTTCGACAAGCTGAAGAGCTCGGTGAACCGCGTGAAGTACACCGTTGCGGGCGGCGGCGGGCTGGGCAACATCGTCAACGCGGCGGTGGGCAACGTGCCGCGCGTCGAGGACGTGGTCGCCAAATTCCAGCAGGTCTCGCAGCGCCTCAGATATGCACAGGTGCCGACCATCGCGGCAGTGTACGGGCTGGCGCTCGGCGGCGGCTGCGAATTCCCGCTCCACTGCACGCGCATCGTCGCCGCGCTGGAAAGCTACATCGGCCTGGTCGAAGTCGGCGTCGGCGTGTTGCCGGCGGGCGGTGGCTGCAAGGAGATGGCGCTGCGCGCGGCGAATGAAGCACGTGGCGGCGACGTCTTCCCGCACCTGAAGCGCTACTTCCAGCAGATCGCGATGGGCGAAGTCGCGAAGAGCGCCGAGCTTGCGCGCGACATGGGCTACCTCAGGCAGTCGGACCGCATCGTGATGAACCAGTACGAGTTGCTGCACGTCGCGAAGGAAGAAGCGAGAGCGCTCACTGCCACCGCCTGGCGTCCGCCGTTGCAGCCGCGTCAGATACCCGTGGCCGGACGCACCGGCATCGCGACGCTGAAGGCCGCGATGGTCAACATGCT
>CAZCKZ010000275.1:0-2734 GCA_964499395.1 uncultured Gallionella sp.
GCGCGATGTTTTTCGCGATCAGCGCCGCCCCGACCTTGCGTGCCTCGAACGGCGATACCTGCTTGTACAGTGTCCCGACGGTGATGCGCTCCTCATCGGAGAGTACCGGGCAATTGATCGCGCCGGGAATATGGTCCTCGGCAAATTCAGCCGGTGTGCGCACGTCGATAATTTCGTCAAAGTCGCCCAGCTGTGATAGGTTTGCGGTTCTGAAAAGCATTTATGCCTGAAAGGTATTTTGCATGAAAAATATTATGAAAAAGGAATGATACGTGTCTGAAGCCCAAGCAATGCCGGAAATCAAGTTAACCCAATTGTCGCACGGTGGCGGCTGCGGCTGCAAAATTGCGCCGTCTTTGTTGCGGGAAATCCTTGGAAAAGCCAAAGATAAACTGCCGTTTGCCAACCTGCTGGTCGGCACGGAGACCAGCGACGATGCTGCGGTATACCGTCTTAACGATCAGCAGGCGATCATCGCCACCACGGATTTTTTCATGCCCATCGTCGACGACCCGTTCGAATTTGGCCGCATCGCGGCGACCAATGCGCTGTCCGATGTGTACGCGATGGGCGGCACGCCGATCATGGCACTGGCGATCGTCGGCATGCCAATCAGCAAACTGCCGGTCGAGACGATACGATCCATCCTGCAAGGCGGCGAAGCGGTATGCGAAGCGGCGGGGATCCCGCTGGCGGGCGGCCATTCGATCGATTCGGTCGAACCGATCTACGGGCTGGTGGCGATCGGCATCGTGCATCCCGAGCGCTTGAAAAGGAACAGCGGCGCGCAGGCGGACGACGTGCTGATACTCGGCAAGGGGCTGGGCGTCGGTGTGCTGGCGGCGGCGCTGAAGAAGGACGCGCTGTCCGCCGGGGGTTATGCGCAGATGATCGCGACCACCACCCAGCTCAATGCGGTGGGTGCTGAATTGTCCGGTTTGAAAGCCGTGCACGCGCTGACCGATGTGACCGGATTCGGCCTGCTCGGTCATCTGCTGGAAATATGCCGCGGTTCCGGACTTGCTGCCGAATTGACGTTTGGACAAGTGCCGATCCTGTCCGAGGCATTGCCGCTGGCGCAGCAGGGTATCGGACCCGGTGCGATCGATCGCAATCTGGCGAGCTACGGGCATCAAGTGGATTTCGCGCCGCAACTGGAGACATGGCAGCGCCGTGTGCTGGCCGATGCGCAAACCAGCGGCGGCTTGCTGGTAGCCGTTGCACCTGACGGTGCGGACGAAGTGCTGTCCTGTTTTCAGCGTGCCAACTTCGCCCAGGCTGCGGTGATCGGCACGATGATTAGCGGTGCACCCAGGGTGGCGGTCGGCTAACAATGGCCTAAAGCAAAACCGAGCTCTCATCAAATTGCCGCGACTGCATCGTATTCCGTGGCAAGGAAGCACATTCATCTGCGCATCGTAGTTTCTTGGTTCCCCTGTAACATGCCTTCTTGTGCTTGTATCAGTATCCGCGACGCTGACGCCAGAGGAAGTAAAGCAATGGGATTACCAGGAGGGTCAGTGCGGTGGATGCGAATGTCCCGAAAATAAGCGACACTGCCAGTCCGCCAAATACCGGGTCGGTGACCATGATCGCAGAGCCCAGGATGATCGCGAGTGCCGTCAGCAGAATAGGCCTGAAGCGTATTGCACCAGCCTCGATCACCGCTTCTTTCACGCTGCAACCGCGCGCTTCATGTTCAATAATGAAATCGATCAACAGCAACGAGTTACGCACCACGATCCCTGCCAACGCTATGACACCGATCATCGATGTTGCCGTGAAAGCCTGATGTGTGAGCCAATGACCGGGAAAGACCCCGACCAGAGTCAGCGGTATCGCACCCATCACGATCATGGGGATCACGAACGATTTGTAATAGCCGACCAGCACCAGATAAATCAGCACCAGCGCCACAATGAAAGCACTCCCCAGATCACGGAACACATCCAGGGTGAGTCGCATCTCGCCACCCCAGAGGACCTGGTATTTGGTCAGGTCCCTGGGTTGGGCTTCGTTGAATCCCAGGTTACCGGTTGTGAAATGCTCACCGGCCACAATTTTGTTATCCAGCATCTTGTCGAGCGCGAGCACTGCATAGACCGGGCTGGAACGCAGCAATTCCCCGCCGACCATGACGACTTGATGCTGATCGCGGTCATAGATGGGCTTGGCAGCAACCACACGGCTCATGGTGGCGATTGATGACAGGGGAACTTGCTGACCCATGGCATTGACTACCGATAACGATAATATCTGGCCCGGCGATTGACGTTCGGAGCGGGGCAGACGCACAGTCAGGTTGATCGGCTCTCTGGCATCCTCGATATGCAGTGCGCCAAGCGAAAAGCCGCTGACATAATCATGTATCAACTTGGCTACCTGTGCCGGTGCAATGCCCGCAAGCGCAGCCTTTTCGGCATCAACGCGGATCTCGTAGCTTTCCACGGCTGCCGTTACCGAATCGTCAGCATTGATGATGCCGTAGATATTGTTGAAATCTTCTCTGACGACCGATGCAGCTGCGCGCAGCTTGTTGTAATCAGGGCCGTATAATTCCGCAAGGATTTGCGATTGAACCGGTGGTCCTGGCGGCGTCTCGTACAGTTTGATCTGGGTATCCGGATAACGCTTCCTGACCGGCATCAGCGCTTCATTCAGTGCGGATACGATCTCGTGCGAGCTTGCCGAGCGATCATGTTTGTCGACAAGATTGACACGGATCTGGGCAAGG
>CAZCKZ010000276.1:0-2728 GCA_964499395.1 uncultured Gallionella sp.
TTTCAACCCAGAAGCGGCGGCGTTGCAGATTCGGCAAAAAACGGCGCTTGGTTTTGTTGTTCGCATGGGAAATGTTGTTCCCGGTCATCGGGCCTTTCCCCGTCACTTGACATACACGTGCCATAGCTCTACTCCAACCAATTTCAAAAGAGCGCGGATTCTACCGAAGTCGGCAGGAATGTTCAACCTGATTTTGCGATGTATCGTCAAATATCGCCGCTTTAGGCGCCGTAACCAAACTGAAACACTCGTGACATATGCTGCCGCCCTTGCCCGCGCCGGGTATTCACAACGACAATTTACAGGATAACGATGGAAAGCCCATACAAAGGAAAGACCGGTTTGAAGCGCGTCTGGAGTGCCTTGTTCTACTCGCTGGCCGGACTGCGCGCTGCGATCCGCCATGAGGATGCGTTCCGCCAGGAAGTGCTGCTGGCATGCATCCTGATTCCTGCCGCGCTGTTCTTGCCGGTCGGCGGAGTCGGCAAGGCGATGATGATCGCCAGCGTGTTGCTGGTGCTGATCGTCGAACTGCTCAATTCCGCTGTCGAGGCCGCAGTGGACCACACCTCATTGGACCAGCATAAACTGGCGAAACGCGCCAAGGACATCGGCAGTGCGGCAGTGCTGTTGAGTTTGCTGAACGTTGTTCTGGTCTGGCTGCTGATCCTGTTCAATTGAACGCCGTCACAAATCCATCATAAAACCTTCATCAAACCTTATTGTTGGAATGAGAGAGTGGATGCCATGAATATCCAACACCAGAGGAATAAACATGGCAGAGCGTAAGCTGCGTATTGCTGTAGTGACCGAGACCTACCCCCCGGAAATAAACGGTGTGGCGATGACCATCAGCCGCATGGTGCAAGGCTTGTGTCAGAAACACGTGGTTGAACTGGTACGTCCGCGCCAGAACGCGCAGGACAGCGCAAAACAGGAACCTACCCTGCAGGAAGTTCTGGTGCGCGGCTTTCCCATTCCCCGCTATCAGGGTTTGAAACTGGGTCTTCCGGCCAAACAGCGGCTGATCAAACTCTGGACCAGCCAGCGTCCCGACGTGGTTCATCTGGTCACCGAGGGCCCGCTGGGCGCTTCGGCGCTGTCCGCCGCGCGCAAACTCGGCATCCCGGTCAGCAGCGATTTCCATACCAATTTTCACAGTTACAGCCAGCATTACGGCTTCGGCTGGCTGCAAAAGACCGTTGCCGCCTATTTGCGCAAGCTGCACAACCGCACCGACACCACCCTGGTCCCGACCAATGAGTTGCGCAATACGCTGGAGCAAGAGGGGTATCAGAAACTGCAGGTTGTCGCACGCGGGGTGGACACCGCCCTGTTTCATCCCGGCAAGCGCAGTGAAAAATTGCGCCGGCAATGGGGGCTGATTACCGAAGACGAATTGGCGGTGATTTATGTGGGCCGCATCTCGGCCGAGAAGAACATGCCACTGGTGCTGCGCACATTCAAAGCCATGCAGGCAGTCAATCCGAAACTTAAACTGGTCATAGTCGGAGACGGCCCGGTACGCGCGGAATTGCAGCGGCAGAACCCCGAGTATATTTTCGCCGGCATGAAAACCGGCGAAGATCTTGCGGCGCATTACGCCTCGGGTGATATTTTCCTGTTTCCGAGCATGACAGAAACATATGGAAACGTGACCGTGGAAGCCATGGCAAGCGGACTTGCGGTGGTGGCCTACCGTTATGCCGCAGCAGCCGAGCATATCGCGCATGAAGAGAACGGGTTGCATGCCGAGTACGGCAATGCAGATGAATTCGTTCAAGTGGCATGCGGGCTGGCCAACGATGGTGCGCGTATCGAAAAAATGCGCAGGCAAGCCCACCAAACCATGCTGAAACTCGACTGGCAAAACATCGTGAATGAATTCGAGCAAGCCCTTGCTCATCTGGCATCCAAACAGGAATCGCGCCATGTCACATCGAATCTGCAGCCTGCAACGGATTCAAACCCGGGTTGAAGCATGGTGTTTGCGCTTCAACCGCGCAATCGTCAATCCTGCATACGGAAAACTTTCCGCCTGATCAGCCGGCTGGGTGGCGATATATTCCGGTAATGCCTGATGCTGTGGTTGCTGGTGGAATACCGGACTCCCCTCGCGCGCGCTGGCTTTGCGCAAACTTGCCCGGCACGGTTCGATAAAGACCGTCGTTCGGCCGGCAGTTATCTGAGCGGCAATCGCAAGGATCGCATCATTCATCATCCCCTGCCCACCCTCTTGATCGGTGTGGTCTGGGGCAACCCGGAATGGTGCAGCTCGCACCATGAAGTGGCGGAAGCAGCCACGGACGCCAAAAAATGGCCAGGGAAAATCCGGCAGCAGCCTGTTCATCGAAAGGCGCCGCCTGCAATTTCGCAAAATGAAAGAAACGCAACATGAGAGCACGGGCATCTATTATGGCCAGGCATTCGGAGGATATTCTGGTAAGCGTATTCAGGGGCAGCCGCGTCTGCCTGCACCTTGTTTACGGATTGTTGCTGGCGGTCATTTACCCGCACCTGAATCGAACCAGACAACACCGCATCCTGAAAAACTGGAACAGGCAACTGCTGGCCATACTCAACATCGGCATACTGATCGAAGGGGAACAACCCGCGCACGGCAAAGGCGGATGTTTGATCGTCGCAAACCATGTTTCGTGGCTGGACATTATCGTGCTGAATGCGATCCATCCCTCGCGTTTCATAGCCAAATCAGAAGTGCGCGATT
>CAZCKZ010000277.1:0-2727 GCA_964499395.1 uncultured Gallionella sp.
CAACGAAATGTCGGTAGCACTGAAGAGCACGTCGGGACCGGTGCTGGAAAAAGCCGGCGACCTCGCCGCTCTGCTGACCAATCTCGAGCCCGGTGATGTGCTGTTCATCGATGAGATCCATCGCCTGAGCCCGGTGGTGGAAGAGATCCTGTATCCCGCGCTGGAGGATTACCAGATCGACATCATGATCGGCGAGGGCCCGGCGGCGCGTTCGGTAAAGCTTGACCTGCCACCGTTCACGCTGGTCGGTGCAACTACCCGCGCGGGCATGCTGACCAACCCGTTGCGCGACCGCTTCGGGATTGTCGCAAGGCTGGAGTTTTACACGCCGCAGGAATTGCAGCGCATCGTGATGCGCTCGGCGAGCCTGCTGAAAATGAACCTGACCGATGACGGCGCGCTGGAAATCGCCAGGCGTTCGCGCGGCACCCCACGCATTGCCAACCGGCTCCTGCGCCGCGTGCGCGACTTCGCCGATGTGAAGGCGGACGGCGATGCGACCCGCGAGGTGGCGGATGCCGCGTTGACCATGCTGGATGTGGATTCGCACGGCCTGGACGTGATGGACAGGAAATTGTTGCTGGCCGTGATCGAAAAATTTCTCGGCGGCCCGGTTGGCCTGGACAATCTTGCCGCGGCCATCGGCGAGGAGAGCGACACCATCGAGGATGTTCTGGAACCCTACCTGATCCAGCAGGGTTATTTGCAACGCACGCCGCGCGGACGCATGGCCACCGCGATTGCCTATCGCCATTTCGGGCTGGCGGTCTCGAACAACCCGGCGGTTACCCGGCCGGCAAATGCCGAACTTCCGCTGGGTGACGTTAGCTAACATGACCAAAAGTAAAGTCTTTTCACTGCCGGTGCGGGTATATTTTCAGGACACCGATGCGGGAGGGGTGGTTTATCACGCCGACTATTTGAACTTTATGGAACGGTCGCGGACTGAGTGGCTGCGCGCCCACGGATACAGCAATGCCGACCTGATGAAGAAATTCGGTGTGGTGTTTGTGGTGCGTTCGATGAAACTGGATTATCTCAAGCCCGCGCTGCTGGATGATGCGCTGGATGTGACGGTGCAGATCAAGGACATCGGCCGCAGCCGCATAACGTTATTGCAGAGCGTGCGGCGCGGCACCGAAGTGTTGACCGAAGCCGAAGTGCATATGGTCTGTGTGTCGCTGGAAAGTTTCAAACCGGTCAGCGTGCCGGAAATATTGCGCAAACAATGGAATAATTGAACGAGGAACTACTGAAATGGAAGTGATGCAGGATTTGTCGTTTGTGCATCTTGTCACCAACGCCAGCGTGCTGGTGCAATTGGTGTTGGGCCTGTTGCTGCTGGTGTCGCTGATGTCGTGGTGGTTTATCTTTTTGAAGATGTTCACCATCCGCGATGAAGTCAGGCTGACCGAAGAATTCGAGGATGCCTTCTGGCACAACCAGAATCTGAACGAACTGTACAAGTATGCAAACAGCAGTTCGCAAAGCAACCATGGTGCGTTGGAGCGCATATTTGCCGCCGGTTTTATCGAGTTCGTGAAGTTGAAAAAGCAGCACGGGGTCGAGGCCAGTGCAGTGATGGACGGCACGCGCCGCGCCATGCGCGCGACTTATCAGCGCGAGATGGACAGGCTGGAGTCGCATCTGGCGTTTCTCGCCTCGGTCGGTTCGGTCAGCCCGTATGTGGGGCTGTTCGGTACGGTGTGGGGCATCATGAATGCATTTCGCGGCTTGGCGAACGTGGGTCAGGCAACGCTGGCTCACGTCGCGCCCGGCATTGCCGAAGCGCTGGTGGCGACTGCGATGGGCCTGTTTGCGGCGATTCCGGCAGTGGTGGCCTACAACCGCTACGCGCACGCGATCAATCGTCTTTCCTCGCGCTTCGACAGTTTTACCGAGGAGTTTTCCAACGTGTTGCAGCGCCAGCCATGAACATCCATCTAAATCTGCCGCGAAGTTTGAGGGGGTGTTTGTGAAGTCAAATAACCGTCCCACCAACCGCCTGATGAACGAGATCAACGTCGTGCCGTATATCGACGTGATGCTGGTGTTGCTGGTGATCTTCATGGTGACCGCGCCGCTGATGAATCCCGGCCAGATCGATCTGCCCAGCGTGTCGAAGTCGCTTGCCCCGTCGCTTGCCCCGCTGGAAGTCATTATCAAAAAGGACAACACGCTGGTGTTGCGCGATCATGCCAGGGGCGGCCTGGAAAGCCGCGTGTCGCGGAAAGAATTGGTTGCGATATTGAAATCCAGGCAGGCGAACAAGGCGGACCAGGCGGTGGTGATTTCCGCGGACAGGAACGTGCGCTATGAAGAAGTCGTCAATGTGATGGATGTGCTGCAACAGCAGCACATTCAGAAAGTCGGTTTGTTGACGCAAGTCAGGAAATGAGGGCTGCGGTCTATCACGAACCCAACAGGCTGCCCGCAGGGATTCTTGCCCTGCTGGTGCACGGCATGTTTTTTGCGCTGCTGTATTTTGGCTTGAACTGGAACAGGCACGACTATTTGCCCGCAATGATGAGTGTGCAGTTGTGGTCGAGTTTGCCGGATGAGGTTGCCGCACCATCGGTCACTCCGAAGATAGAGGAGGCCGTGCCGCCGCCCCAGCCGGAAAAAATAACCCGTCCCGACATCGTGATTCCGGAGAAAAAGAAGCACGTTCCGATTCCCGTCGAAGTGCCCAAGCCCAAGCCTGAAATAAAGAAACCGGCGCCAAAA
>CAZCKZ010000278.1:0-2695 GCA_964499395.1 uncultured Gallionella sp.
CTGAAAAATATGTCATAATTGATGGGTCTCCCATCAAATGATAAATTTCCCAATCATTGTGTACGTCAGAACCACGTTTGATATGGTCGAGCAGGCTTTCTGCTTCATCCTCGAACAATTCGCCGTCCATCAATACAGAAATTTTCTGTTTCATAACTACCACCTCTTGCCTTTGCTGGTTTCTAACAACGGGCGCAGATTCTCCGCTACCGCTTCGCGCGCCCTGAAAATTCTAGACCTCACTGTACCGATTGGGCAATCCATCACAATGGCGATCTCCTCGTAACTCAATCCTTCGATTTCGCGCAACGTCAATGCGCTGCGCAAATCTTCGGGTAATTGCTGCAAAGAAGCTTGCACAACACCGACAACCTGCTTGCTCATAAGTTCATTTTCAGGCGTATTTACCTCACGTAGCAAGCTGGCATCTTCAAGCGACTCCGATTCTTCTGCATCAAAGGGCGTACTGGTCGGCGCGCGGCGTTTGTTGGCCAACAGGTGGTTCTTTGCCGTGTTTATGCCGATGCGATATAACCAGGTGTAAAAAGCACTTTCGCCGCGAAAACCGGGCAAGGCCCGGTATGCCTTGATAAACGCATCCTGAGTGACATCCTCGGCCTCCGCCGGATCCCGCACAAAGCGGGAAATGAGCCGGCCCAGCTTGCGTTGATACTTGGTTACCAGCAAATCAAAGGCGTGTTTATCCCCACGCTGAACGCGCTCTACCAACTGCTGGTCGACATCCCGGTCTGTCATCCCCGACTTTTCCAATTATTATTGTGACTGCGCAACATTTATGTGGCGCAAGTATAACCGCTCCGACCCATACTCGTCAGCTATCGGCGGACAGGCCCAAAGCGTACAGGTTTTGTGGCCGCTGCACCGCCCGATATATCCGGGTTGCCGCCATGTCGTCGTCTGTCTGATATAGTCCTGTTTCAAATCCATGCGCAGGGAACCCAATTGCTCCAATTTGACACACTGATTATCGGTAGCGGCCTGGCCGGCCTGGCCTTGGCCATCAAGTTGGCCGAACACCAAAAAATCGGGCTCATCACAAAAAAGTCATTGCTTGATGGAGCGAGCGGCTGGGCACAAGGCGGGATTGCCGCAGTCATGTCCTCGGACGACTCATTGGATGCGCACATCCAGGACACGCTGACCGCCGGCGCCGGCCTGTGCGATGAAACCGCCACCCGCTACGTTGTCGAGCACGGCAAAGCTTCTATTGACTGGTTGATCGCTCAGGGAGTTCCTTTCACCAAAGACATATCCAGCGATATGGGTTATCACCTTACCCGGGAAGGCGGGCACAGCCGCAGACGCATCATTCATGCGGCCGATGCGACCGGCCATGCCGTACAGGAAACTCTCACCGCTCGCGTGCTGCGGCATCCGAACATCACCGTTCTGGAAAATCACATGTCGGTTGACCTGATCACCGGCAAAAAACTGGGCCTGCAGGATAATCGCTGCTACGGCGTTTATGTGCTCAACAGCCTCAGCGATGAAGTCATCACCATCGCCGCGCAAAACACTATTCTGGCAACGGGCGGGAGTGGCAAGGTTTATCTCTACACCACCAACCCCGACACCGCGACAGGTGATGGCATAGCAATGGCCTGGCGCGCCGGGTGCCGCATCGCCAACATGGAGTTCATCCAGTTTCACCCGACCTGTTTGTACCACCCCCATGCGAAATCCTTTCTGATCAGCGAGGCGGTGCGCGGCGAGGGCGGTATTCTCAAATTGCCCGATGGAACGCGTTTCATGCCAAGTCATGATGAGCGGGCTGAACTCGCCCCGCGCGATGTGGTGGCCAGAGCGATCGACTTCGAAATGAAAAGAGGCGGCCTGGATTGCGTCTATCTGGACATCTCGCACCAGTCAATCGAGTTCCTTCAGGAACATTTTCCGACCATATATGCGCGTTGCCTGTCACTCGGCATCAACATCAGCAAGGAACCGATTCCGGTAGTTCCCGCTGCACACTACACCTGCGGCGGGGTCGTTGCCGATTTGAATGCACGCACCGATATTGAAAATCTCTATGCCGTCGGAGAAACGGCCTACACTGGCTTGCACGGTGCCAACAGGCTGGCCAGCAATTCGCTGCTGGAATGTCTGGTATTTGCCGATGCCGCAGTTCGCGACATTTTGAACAAGCCGCATCAGGTATCACCCGCTCTGCCCGCATGGGATGAAAGCCGCGTGACCGATGCAGACGAGCAGATCGTCATTTCGCACAACTGGGCCGAATTACGTCACTTCATGTGGGATTATGTGGGTATCGTACGCACCAACAAACGTCTGCAACGCGCACAACACCGCATCCGATTGTTGCAGGATGAAATCAATGAGTATTACGCCAACTTCCATATCAGTTCTGACTTGCTGGAATTGCGCAACCTGGTGCTGAATGCGGAATTGATTGTGCAAAGCGCGCTGCTGCGCCACGAAAGCCGCGGTCTGCATTTCAGCAAGGACTATCCGGGTTTACTGGCAAATCCTCAGCCGACCATACTCTCTCCCAACGCCTATCCCGGGCCTCTTGAACAGGCATGAGCAACGGATAGTTCAGGGAGGGGTGATTCTGCTATGCGAACTTCAGGTGAATGCACAATTCACGAAACGCCCCCGGGCTCATCGAATCAGGAAAGATAACGCGGGAAACCGGTTTGTGGTGCCCTCCCAA
>CAZCKZ010000279.1:0-2674 GCA_964499395.1 uncultured Gallionella sp.
GAAGACGACCTCTGGAACGGCTATCCCGAGGAGACCAACGCCCCGTACGGCATCGCCAAGAAGGCCCTGCTGGTGATGTGCCAGGCCTACCGCGCCCAGTACGGCCTCGACGCGGTCTACCTGCTGCCGGTGAACCTGTACGGGCCGGGCGACAACTATGACTTGAACAATTCCCACGTCTTGCCCGCGCTGATACGCAAGATGCACGAAGCAAAAATGTCCGGTGCGGACGAGGTAGTGCTGTGGGGCAGCGGCAAGCCAAAGCGCGAGTTTCTGTACGTGGACGATCTCGCGAATGCGCTGGTGTATCTCGCCACGCTGGATGATAAACGCTACGATACGCTGGTCGCGCCATCGCAATGCCCGCTGATCAATGTAGGTACCGGCACCGACCTGACGATACGCGAGCTGGCCGAAACGGTGGCCGGTGTGGTCGGCTATCAGGGCAAGTTCGTCCAGGACACGACCAAGCCGGATGGCACGATGCGCAAGGTGATGGATGTCAGCAAGATTAATGGCATGGGATGGCAGGCAGCAACCAGCCTGAAAGACGGCATCCATCTGACTTACAAAATCTTTAACGAGCAGTACTCATGAAAATTATCAAAGGGAATCCCGCATGAGCCAACTTGCCAGAAAAGGCATTATCCTCGCCGGCGGTTCCGGCACACGCTTGCACCCGGTGACCTTGGCGGTATCCAAACAGCTGCTGCCCATCTACGACAAGCCGATGATCTACTATCCGATGTCCACGCTGATGCTGGCAGGGATACGCGATATCCTGATTATTTCCACACACCAGGATACACCGCGTTTTCAGCAATTGCTGGGCGACGGCAGCGCATGGGGGCTGAATCTGCAATATGCCGTTCAACCTGCGCCGGAAGGCCTGGCGCAGGCCTTCATCATCGGGCGCGACTTCATCGGCAAGCACCCTTCCGCACTGGTGCTGGGTGACAACATTTTCTACGGGCATTCCTTCAAGGATCAGTTGGTCAATGCGTCACAGCGAACCAGGGGCGCGACCGTATTCGCCTACCATGTGCGCGACCCCGAACGTTACGGCGTTGTGGATTTCGATGCGGATGGGCATGCCATCTCGCTGGAAGAGAAGCCCGCCAAACCAAAATCGAACTATGCCGTCACCGGCCTGTACTTTTACGACAATGACGTGGTGGACATTGCCACCAGCCTCAAGCCTTCTCCGCGCGGCGAACTGGAGATCACCGACGTCAACCGCATCTATCTTGAGCGCAGCCAGTTGTCCGTCGAGATCATGGGGCGCGGCTACGCATGGCTGGATACCGGCACGCACGAATCACTGCTCGATGCGAGCCAGTTCATCCAGACCATCGAACGCCGCCAGGGACTCAAGATCGCCTGCCCGGAAGAGATCGCCTACCACATGGGATACATCGATGCCGCGCAGCTGGAAAAGCTTGCCGCACCGCTGATCAAGAGCGGCTACGGTGCCTACCTGATGAGCGTGCTCAAGGATGGCGATAAATGAGAGTGATCCATACCGCGATTCCCGACCTGTTGATCATCGAACCCAGGGTGTTCGGCGATGACCGGGGATTCTTTTTCGAGAGTTTCAACCGGCGCAGGTTCGCCGAACTGACCGGACACGATGTCGATTTCGTGCAGGACAACCACTCGCGCTCCGCGCAAAACGTGCTGCGCGGATTGCATTACCAGATCCAGCATCCGCAAGCAAAACTGGTGCGCGTGGTGCAAGGCGAGGTGTTCGATGTCGCGGTGGATATCCGCAAGAGCTCGCCGACTTTCGGCAAGCATGTCGCTGTGGAGCTGTCGGCCGAGAACAAACTCATGCTCTGGATACCGGAAGGCTTTGCGCACGGCTTCAGCGTCCTGACCGAGACCGCGGATTTTCTGTACAAGACCACCGATTACTGGTTCCCCGAACACGAACGCTGCATACGCTGGAACGATCGGGCGCTGGCGATAGACTGGAAACTCAAATCAGATCCCATCGTTTCCGGCAAGGATGCACAAGGCAAAACCCTGGCAGAAGCTGATTTGTTCCCCTGAATTTTGCCTCTTCACCCGTAGGAGCGGGCCATGCCCGCGATCTTATTATGTTCGCGGGCATGGCCCGCTCCTACTGCCCCTTGGTTCTCTTGACTTGCCTTTCCCTTGTGTCTTGAACCTTGAACCTTGAACCTGGTTCTTGTCCCTTGCGTGGCATATTTGACCAATAGTAGTAAAAGTAGTAAATTACTACCCGTTGTAATTAACGGAGAAAACCATGGAGCTTGCACGCGTTACGGCCAAAGGCCAGGCAACAATTCCCAAGCGCATCAGAGAAGCCGCGCATATTCGGGAGGGCGATATGCTGGCATTCGATCTGGATAGCAATAACCGGATCACCATTAAGCGTATCGATCCGACTGTCGACGTGGAGTTATCTGCGTTGCAGAAGACGCTATCTGAGTGGAACTCGCCTCAGGATGAGGAGGCGTGGCGTGACCTTTAAGGCGTTTGATGTTGTGGCCGTACCTTTTCCATTCACGGATCGCGATGCAACAAAGCGTCGTCCGGCATTAGTCATTTCCAATGAGAAATTTAATCAGCAACACAATCAAATTGTGTTGGCCATGATTACCACGACCACTGATAACGTTTGGCCCAGTGATGTTGCGTTAACCAATTG
>CAZCKZ010000280.1:0-1804 GCA_964499395.1 uncultured Gallionella sp.
AGGTCGCGCACGGGCATCTGCGCGGCAGGACCATCATGGATCACGCGCTGGAAGAAATGAAACAGGGACGCACCACGGTCGCCGAGGTGATGCGCATCAGCAATCAGGTAGAGGATTAGCGTGGCCCTGTTTGCCTACAAAGGGCGCGACGGCCGGGGTAATCTGGTGGAAGGCACGCTGGATGGGGACGACAGCGGCTTTATCGCCAGCCAGCTGATGAACACCGGGATTACGCCCGTCGAAATTATCCGGTTCCGCGGCCTCGTTGTCGGCGCAGCCGGCAAGCCCGGCTGGATCAAACGCTGGCTTACCGAGAAGCCGGTCAGCCGGATGGACCTGATGCTGTTCAGCCGCCAGATGTACACTTTGCTCAAGGCAGGCGTTCCCATCATGCGCGCATTGGCGGGTTTGCAGGAATCCACCCAGAACCCGGCCTTCTCGCTGCTGCTCCAGGACCTGCGCGAAAGCCTGGACAGCGGGCGCGAACTCAGCACCGCGATGCGCCGCCATCCCAAGGTGTTCTCCCCGTTCTATGTCAGCATGGTGCAGGTCGGTGAAATGACCGGCATGCTGGATGAAACATTCATCCGGCTGTTTGACTATCTCGAATTCGAGCGCGATATGCGAGAGCGTATCAGGACCGCAATGCGCTACCCCAGTTTCGTGATCACGGCGATGGTGATCGCGATGATCATTATCAACCTGTTCGTGATTCCGGCCTTCGCCAAGGTATATGCGGGATTTCATGCCGAACTTCCGACCGTCACCAGAATGCTGATTGGCTTTTCCGGCTTCATGGTGGAATACTGGCTGCTCATGCTGGCAGTCCTGGCCGCAACGATCGTGGGCATGCGCTTCTACGTCAATACGCCGGATGGCCGTTTCAAGTGGGACAAATACAAATTCAAGCTTCCGGTGGTCGGGACGATCATCCTCAAAGCCACGCTGTCCCGTTTTGCGCGCGGCATGGCGCTTTCATTTCGGAGCGGGATGCCGATCCTGCAGGGGATGAATGTGGTCAGTATGGTGGTGGACAATGATTTCATGCGCAGCCGCATCGAGCAGATGCGCGATGGCGTGGAACGCGGCGAGAGCATTCTGCGTACCGCGGTCGCCGCAGAGGTGTTCAATCCGGTGGTGCTGCAGATGATTGCCGTGGGCGAAGAAAGCGGCGACATGGACGGCATGATGTTCGAGGTTGCCGGGATGTACGAGCGCGAAGTCAAATACGACGTCGCCAGCCTCAGTTCAAAGATCGAACCCATCCTGATCGTGGCACTCGGTATCATGGTGTTGATCCTAGCCTTGGGCGTGTTCCTGCCGATGTGGGATTTGGGCAGAGCGGCATTGCACTGATGAAGAAACAACGCGGTTTTACGCTACTCGAACTCATCATCGTCATTACCATCATCGTGACCCTGATGGGGCTGTTCATGAACCGCATGATGTTCTACCAGGAACAGGCCGAGAAGACTGCCATGGTGCAGGTGGCGGGGGTGATACAAAGCGCGCTGATCATGCAATATGGACAGATTATGACGCGTGGAAAGCCGTCCGACGTGGCCGCCCTGGCCCAGGACAATCCGATGAACTTGCTGCAAAAAAAGCCGCGCAATTACGCCGGCGAATTCTATGATCCCGCACCGCAGGCGGTGGTGCCCGGCAACTGGATGTTCGATCTCAAAACGCGCGATTTGATCTATGTATTGAGCGATAGCCATTACTTCAGGCCAGGCAAGGACGGCAGGAAATGGATACGCTTTCACGTTGCCATGAACTACACGGCTTCCCGCCTGCCCTCCTT
>CAZCKZ010000280.1:1814-2629 GCA_964499395.1 uncultured Gallionella sp.
TCCTTGCAAAACGAGCCGTCTAATTTAACCGGACTGCTGTTCGAGCCGGTCGAACCCTATTCATGGTTCTGATGAAAATACTGGTAAAACGACTGGCCATCACACCAAGCACGGTTAGACATGCACCAAGTCGCTGGTTATGATAAATCATGCTCACTGAATCTGTTAAATCCATTTTGTGGGATGACTTGGCGATATTCCTGCTGTTGAGCGCCATGCTCGGCATCTTGCTGGGGTTGCTGCTGATCTTCAAGCCACGAATCGTGGAACGGCTCAATCGTGTCGCAAACCGCTGGGTTTCGACCCGGCATATCAACCAATGGCTGGATCGCAGCATCAGCATCGAACACTGGTTCTATCATAGGCATCGGGCAATCGGAGTAGTCATCGTGGCCGGGGCGGCCTATATCCTCGTATATTTCGGGATATTGTTCGACAAGGCGTACGTTTTGCAACGCCTGAGCGGGAGGCTCCCGGCTCAACTGCTGAGTGGTCTGCTCGATGCATTGGTTCTGCTTTCGCTGGTCGGCGGCGCGGTCGCGATGGTCGTCGGGCTGTTCTTGTGGTTGCGTCCCAGCCTGTTGCGCGGCATGGAGGAACAGGCAAACCTGTGGGTATCTACGCGCCGCGCCACCAGGCTGCTGGATGTGCCGCATGGTGACGTGGATCGTTATGTTGTGCGCCATGCGCAACAAGTGGGTTTGCTGCTGTTGCTGGCCAGCCTCTACCTGTTTTTTGCCATGTTCCGCTGGTTGATATAAAGCGACCGCCGGTCGGTTGGGGGGTTGCGCGAATACCAGACTTCGTTTAGTGTT
>CAZCKZ010000281.1:0-2618 GCA_964499395.1 uncultured Gallionella sp.
CCTGAATTAGTTGATCGATGTACCTGTGCGTTTCAAATCAGAAAAATTCATCCAAATAAAAAATGCCTTGCCTACAATCTCGCTGTCCGGCACAAACCCCCAGTAGCGGCTGTCACGGCTGTTGTCGCGGTTATCGCCCATCATGAAGTATTCTCCCCGGGGCACCTTGCAGCGCACCAGATCGGTATCATAAGTGCAATTCTCGCGGCCGTTGAATTCGGCAACGGAATTCAGCCGCACCGTCGGCATCTCGGGGTTGATCAGCAAGGCATGCTTGTGATTTCCCAATGTCTCGATGCGTTTTTCGGTATGCACGAAGTTCAGCCCGGCCTCGACGTAATTATATTCCCCATCCGCTTCCTGTGGCTGTATGACGCCATTGATAGTCAATACCTTGTTGCGGTATTCGACGGTATCGCCGGGAAGCCCGACCACGCGCTTGATGTAATCCAGCGAGGGATCTTCCGGGTAGTGGAACACCATCACATCGCCGCGCTGCGGATTGTTGATCTGAATGATCTTCTTGTCGATAATCGGCAACCGTATGCCGTAGGTGAATTTATTCACCAGAATAAAGTCGCCGACATGCAGGGTCGGTATCATCGAGCCGGATGGAATCTTGAACGGTTCGACCAAAAAGGACCGGATGAAAAATACCACCAGAATGACCGGAAAGAAGCTCTTGGCATATTCCACCCACCACGGCTCGGCGACCCCGCTGCCGCGCCTGGCGGCCAATGCGAATCGATCCAGCAACCAGATGAAGCCGGTGACCACCAGCAACACGAACATAATCAGTGCAAAATCCATTACTGCTCCTTAAATCCTAAAAACTTCTACTGATCCACAAAAAACACGAAAGACACGAACAAAACAAATCAATAAATGCAGCAATCAAGTCATTCGTTCTTTGGGTATCGATCTGCCGCTTTGTATCCCTTTAAACATTTCGTGTTTTTCGTGGACAAAATGCTTTTCCCAAATCAATCAATCGTCCACCCGCAAAATCGCCAGGAAGGCTTCCTGCGGAATTTCCACACTACCCACCTGCTTCATGCGTTTCTTGCCGGCCTTTTGCTTTTCCAGCAGTTTTTTCTTGCGTGAAATGTCGCCGCCATAACACTTTGCCAATACATTTTTGCGCATCGCCTTGACGTTCTCGCGCGCGATGATGTTCGATCCGATCGTCGCCTGTATCGCGACATCATACATCTGACGGGGAATCAGTTCGCGCATCTTGGCCGCCACTTCCCGTCCGCGGCGCTGACTGTTGGCGCGATGCACAATCACCGATAGCGCATCCACTTTCTCCCCGTTGATCAGCATGTCCACCTTGACCACATCGGCCGCCCGGTATTCCTTGAACTCGTAATCCATCGACGCGTAGCCGCGCGATACCGATTTCAGCTTGTCGAAAAAATCCAGCACGATTTCCGCCATCGGCATTTCATATATCAGGTTTACCTGCTTGCCGTGATAGCTGATGTTGATCTGCGTCCCGCGCTTCTGGGTGCACAGCGTGATGACAGCACCCACATACTCGTTCGGCATATACAGATTCACCGTGACGATCGGCTCGCGTATTTCCTCGATTTTGGATGGATCCGGCATCTTGGACGGATTGTCCACCGTCAGTATCGTGCCGTCGCGCTGCACCACCTCGTAAATCACGGTCGGCGCGGTGGTGATCAGATCCATGTCGAACTCGCGCTCCAGCCGTTCCTGCACGATTTCCATATGGAGCAATCCCAGGAAGCCGCAGCGGAAGCCGAAGCCCAGGGCCTGCGACACTTCCGGCTCGTAGCGCAACGCCGCATCGTTCAGCTTGAGCTTTTCCAGCGAGTCGCGCAGCGCTTCATACTGGTTCGACTCCACCGGAAACAACCCGGCAAACACCTGCGGCTGAACTTCCTTGAAGCCGGGCAGCGCCTGCTGCGCCGGCTTGCCCAGGTGCGTGATCGTATCGCCCACCTTGGCGGATTTCAGTTCCTTGACACCGGCGATGATAAATCCTACCTGTCCTGCGCTCAAGGACGGGCGCGGTTGCGATTTGGGCGTGAATATACCGATATTTTCAGTCAGATGCTGGGCGCCCGTGGCCATGAACAGGATTTTTTCCTTGGGCTTGATCGTGCCATTCATCACCCGCACCAGCATCACCACGCCGACGTAATTGTCGAACCACGAATCGATGATCAATGCCTGCAACGGCGCATCGGGGTCACCTTTTGGGACAGGAACCTTGACGATCAGAGCTTCCAGCACATCCTGCACGCCTTCACCGGTCTTGGCGGAACAGCGTACCGCATCATGCGCATCGATGCCGATCACCTCCTCGATTTCCTCGATCGCGTTTTCCGGATTGGCGGAAGGCAAGTCGATCTTGTTCAGCACCGGCACCACCTCGACACCCAGATCGAGTGCGGTGTAGCAATTCGCCACGGTCTGCGCCTCGACACCCTGCGAGGCATCCACCACCAGCAATGCGCCTTCGCAAGCCGACAGCGAGCGCGACACCTCGTAGGAAAAATCCACAAGCCCCGGGGTGTCTAACAGGTTCAGGGTATATACCTGACCATCCCGAGCTTTGTAGCTTAGCGTGGCAGTCTGTGCCTTGA
>CAZCKZ010000282.1:0-2613 GCA_964499395.1 uncultured Gallionella sp.
CTGGGCGGGCGTCGCTAAGTGGCCTCCACCGCGACCGTGCTGCGGGCGAGGTCCGGCAACAGCAGGAAGGCACCGAGCAGGAACATGACCGCGCCGATGAACGTGCCCGCGTTGGCGGCAGCGCTGTTCAGCAGCAAGGGCTTGTCGTAACCGTGCTGTTCTTTCCATTTTTCGATTGCTTCCGGCGTGACGCGCTTGATGCCAAGCTGCATGCGCGCCATGTCGTCCGGAGTATTCACCACGAAGAAAAGCGCAAAGGTGAGCAGGTTAACCCCGACAAGAATTGGCAGGGCATACGAAATGCGGCGAATCAGGTAGGCGATCATTAAAATGTAAGATTAAGTGACTTCTCTGGCGCGTCGTTATTGTTTCACATGCCGGGCGCAACGGCACCAGGCTTGTTTAACGGATTACACCGCGCATTGTTCTGCACCGGCTAAATTCCAATCCGGAACTCGTACATGCAATCATGAACGACCTTGCGATCAATGCACAAGGGTTAACTGCATCGATAACAGACCAGCTCAAAGATAAATGCGATCGCGGCAATCGTCCGGACCGTGTTCGGAAAGAAAATTTCAAGTTCCGAGCGGCGTGACAATTGTAGCGCTGGCGGAATATATTTCCTGACCATAGCAATCGGCCATTTCCCGGCATTTTTTGCTTTCCGGTCACATTTTTCCCGGACATTGAGCTATCATTCGGTCAGCGCGGCCAATAATCCGGCCCAGGCAGATATTTCATTTGAAAGGTTAATCATGGATTCCAAAGTTCGCTTGCTTGTTATATCAGTAATCATTGCTGTGGTCTTGTGGCTGCTGGGTGGGTTTGTATTCGGCCATGCACTTGGAATAGTCTGCGTATTTCTAAGCATCACCATTGTCGGGTGGGCTGCAGGCAACTTGATGAACACGCCGAGCCCCTCACACGACAACAAGTAACATCCAACGCCATCCAGGCGTTCAGCGCCACCGCAAGGTGGCGTACTTTCTGCTGGAAGCACTCGCCAACAAATCAAACGCCCGGCGGATTCCGAAAATGGCCAGCAGGCATGACTTTCCCGCTTTGCACTTTCGATTACACATCAAAAATTGCTATCCATGAACAAGTTTCTGCCCTATCCGCTATTCGTGCTTTTTTCCATCGTGGCTTTCAATTTCACCGCCTTCGCGGTGGTGCTGCAAATGGACATGCTGATTTTCAACGCGACCGTCTACAAGGTCATTGCATGGCTGGTCACCGTGGGGGCATGGACCATCGTTTACTTTTTCCGCAACAAATAATTCGTGCCAATTCCGGGCAACATTCATCTCGCTTCCTCGCGCTGACGCAGCATCCGCCACAGCCAGATAGCAAACAACAACAGTGCCGTTGCAGCCAGCCATAACGGCCAACGCACAGGCTGGTTCCATTTGCGGCGCAGCGCATCGCGCAGCTTCGTATCTACGCGCCAGTATTTGATCTTGTTGTTTGCCATCACGTTTGCCTTGACGTTGCTCAGCCAGCTTTGCTGCAACACATAATTTTTTGGATGGTAGCCCCACAGCCACGGCGAGTCACGGCGCAATATCTCCAGCATGCGATCGATGATTGCCTGGCGCACCGGATTGTTTTCCATGTTTTTCATTTGCTCGAACAACTTGTCGTATTCAGGGTTGCTGTAATTCGCGGCGTTCTCGCCCCCCTTGCCCACCTTGGCTTGCGCACTGGTCAGCAGGAACAGAAAATTTTCAGGGTCGGGATAGTCGGCATTCCAGCCCCAGTAGAACATCTGCGTATCGCCCTTGCGCATCTTGTCCTGGAATCGGTTGTAGTCGGTGCTGCGCGCCACCAGTTGCACGTTGATCTTGGCGAATTGCTTGCGCATCCAGTCGAGCCGCGCCTTGTCCCCGACCCCGCCCGCCGTGGTATCCAGATTGATCACCAGCGGCTGTCCGGTCTTTGCATCCACGCCGTTGGGATAACCGGCTTCGGCCAGCAGTTGCCGGGCCACTGCAATAGGCTTGCGTTTCGGCGCACCATCCACCCAGTCGTATACATAGTGATTGATGCCCGCCTCGCCCGCGCGGTAGCCGAAGATACCCGGCGGGATCGGCGACTGGGCCGGGATGCCGCGCCCGTTCGCAAAGATCGAGATGAACTCTTCGAAATCCACCGCGATCGAAATCGCCTGCCGCAGCTTGCGCGCCCGCTCGCTGTTGCCGCCCACCACCGGATCGAGCCAGTTGAATCCGGTATACATGGTCGAGGTCGCGACTGCCGTGGTCAGCTTGATGCCCTGCGCCTTCATCGCGTCGGTCACGGTCGCTTCTCCGCCGACATTCACCTGCACCGCCTGGTCGAAGCTGTCCGAACTGATGCCCGAGGCGTCGTAATATCCCTGCAGGAACTTGTTCCAGTAAGGTATGGTTTCCTTTTCCAGCGTGAACACGACCTCGTCGATCAACGGCAGGCGCTTGCCCGCATCCCTGAGCAAACCGGCTGCCGCATCGCCGGGTTCCCCTTCGCTCGGATAGGTCTCGCTGTCATAGTACGGATTGCGTGTCAGCACCATGCGCTGATTGGGATTGTTCTCGGACAGGTAATACGGCCCGCTGCCCACCGGCCACCAAT
>CAZCKZ010000283.1:0-2578 GCA_964499395.1 uncultured Gallionella sp.
GTCGTGGCATTCTTTTCACCATTCCTGGCCGATGTATTCGGCTGAAGCAGCAAATTCGGCCACCTGGCAGTTCGCTTTCCCCGAATCAAAAAGGCCAACCCTGCGGTTGGCCTTTTTTGATTAATGGCTTTGCGCCGCTCAGGCGCGTTTCTTGAACTCGTTGGTACGGGTGTCGATCTCGATCTTGTCGCCGATGTCGATAAAGGCGGCAACAGGCAACTCGAAACCGGTGTTGATCTTGGCGGGCTTCATCACCTTGCCTGAAGTGTCGCCGCGCACTGCGGGCTCGGTATAGATGACTTCGCGCACGATGGTGTTCGGAAGTTCGACCGAAATCGCCTTGTCATCGTAGAATACCACCTCGCAGGGCATGCCGTCCTCGATGTAGTTGATCGCGTCGCCCATGCTTTCGGCCTCGATCTCATACTGGTTGTATTCGCCGTCCATGAATACATACATCGGATCTGAGAAATAGGAATAGGTGCATTCCTTGCGATCCAGAATGATCTGGTCGAATTTGTCATCCGCGCTGTATACGGTTTCCTTTGCAGTTTCGGTCAGCAGATTCTTCATCTTCATCTTGACCACGGAACCGTTACGCCCGGAACGGCTGTACTCTGCCTTGAGCACGACCATCGGATCGGTGCCCACCATAATGACGTTGCCTACGCGTACTTCCTGTGCTGTTTTCATGTTTACTGCCCTTCAATTTCCAAGGCGCGCATTCTACCGATTTCCCCGCAAAAATCCAGCAAATTCAGCGCCAGATTGTTTTCGGTCAATTGCTGCGCCCAATGCCGCGCATGGCGTTCAAGTTCGCCGCGTGCCGCTATGAATGCAGGCCACGAATGCCCTGCCCCGGCTTCAATGCTTCTTGTTTCTGCGTTCCACGCCATCCACATACCTTGCAAAGCCTCGTTTGCAGGCTGGCCCAGTTGCTTGCCATACAACATGAGGAAGGCTTGAAGCTTTTTCAAGTGCACAGCGTCGTGTTGCGGATAAATCTGCCAGATGAATGGCTTGCCCGCCCATTGCGCCCGCACGAAGGAATCTTCGCCACGCACGAAATTCACATCGCACGCCCACAGCAGCGGGTCGTAACGTTCCTGTTCGACGAACGGCAACACGCGCACCTGCAGGCTGCCGCGCGCATATGCGCTGCCAGCGTGCGGCGCATCGTCACCGAAGTATTGCCCGACTTCTGCCAGGATGCGTCCTTCCGGTACCAGGCAAAGTATCGATTGCACACCGTTCACCCACACATCGAACAAGCCACCCAGCGAAGAATTCTCGTAAGCGAACAACGAGATTTTCAACGTATCTGCCGCCGGCATTTCCATGCCGATGGATCGCCAAAATGCCTGCTGCTGCTCCGCATCGCGCTGGAACACATCGCGCCGCGCCAGCAGATCACGCTCCTGCAACAGCCCGCCGGTTTTTGGCGTAAATCCGGGAAAGAAAAAATACTTGGTCAGCGGCAATGAAGGATGCGGCGAAGGCAGCTTGTGGTGGCTCTCGACCCAGTCTTCCGCAGACAGGTACTCGAGATTGATCCACACCGGCTCATGTTCCTGGGCGGCCATCGCCTCGATATAGCTTTGCGGCAGCTTGCAGGCAAAGGCTTCGATGACCAGCGCGGCAGGTTGCGCATCGGGAAATTCACGGCCCCACCGACACACCGTCACACCGTGCCTGTGCTGACTCTCCAGCCCGGCATCCGCTTCCGGGCACAGCTTCGCCAGGCTGGCCAGATCATCCACCCACAACCGCACCGCGAGGCCATGCTCGTTGGCAAGCTGCCGCGCCAGGCGCCAGCACACGCCGATGTCGCCGTAGTTGTCGATGACATTGCAGAAGATGTCGCTGTTGGCTGGCTTGTTCATTCTGTGCGCAGTGCTTCGACAGGATCGAGGCGCGCGGCGCGGCGCGCGGGCATCACCCCCGCGATCAGCCCGATCCCCACCGCGCTGCCTTCTGCGAGCACTGCGAAGAAAACCGGCGTGTATACCGGCATGGCTCGAAAGAGGATATGCAATCCTTGGGCGATGCCGATACCCAGCGCAAGACCGGCCAGTCCGCCTGCGGCGGACAACAGAATCGCCTCGCCCAGAAACAGCGTCAGTATCTGGCGTTCTTTCGCCCCCAGGGCGCGCAGCAAACCGATCTCGCCGGTGCGTTCGGTGACCGCCATGGTCATGATCGTGAGTATGCCGACACCGCCGACCAGCAGCGAAATCCCGCCCAGCGCGCCAACGGCGAAGGTAATCACGTTCAGCACCGAGCTGAGCACTTCCATCGCTTTTTCCTGCGAAATAACGGTATAGTCATCCTGGCCATGACGCGCAGTCAATATGCGGCGCACACCCTGCTCCACGCTGTCTGCGGAAACGTTATCCGGGTAAGTGACATCGATTTCCATCACGCCGGGACGATTGAACAATTCCAGCCCGCGCGCGACCGGGATGAAAACCGTGTCGTCGAGATCGAAGCCCAGCACCTGCCCCTTGGGCTCCATCACGCCGATCACGCGATAGCGCACACCGCCGATGTGCAAATATCCCCCCAATGGATTCTCCGC
>CAZCKZ010000284.1:0-2578 GCA_964499395.1 uncultured Gallionella sp.
ATGAAATCCGTTTCGGCGACAATCTGCCCAAGACCCGCTCCGGAAAAATAATGCGGCGCCTGCTCAGAGCTATCGCCAATGGTGAAGAGATCAGCCAGGATGTTTCAACATTGGAGAATCCGGCAATATTGGATCAGCTCAAAAACGCGATATAAGACAAGGTCCAACTTCACCATCCTTTTGCATCCGGCAAGGGGTACTCCAAAGGCTGTGAATTGACACTGCCGGAGGATTTCACCTGCAAAAAACGGATCAATTGTCAACTCCGGCGGTTCGTTGCATGCGGAGGTTTGCAATCAGCGTTCGCCCCCGCATCTCGACCTTCCATCCCTGATCCTCTGCCTTTTGTCATCTTCCCGCTATTTTAGATTGACCTGTGTGCAGATGTTAGACTAACATCACACAAGGGTTTACTTCAGGAAGGGTGCAAGTGTTCTTGATTCGATTGATTTTTTCTGTACTTCTCTGCATATTCGCAGCAGCCATGCCGGCGTATGCTGACGCAGCCGAAAAACTTGCGGCCGGGCAGCCGGAGGAAACGATCGCGCTTAACAGCCCTGTAACAAGTGCTGTAGCAAATCCTGCAACAGAGGATACCGTGCCACAGTGGCTTCCGTCAGGCCGCGATATCAGAATCGAACTCATCCCCAAACCCGCTCCCATGGCGCAGGATTTATGGTCGCGAATACGCGACGGTTTCGCGATGCGCGAACTCCATTCCAGGCTGGTCGCCAGGCATGAGAAATGGTATGCCCGCCATCCCGAATACGTTGCGCGCATGGTTGACCGTGCCCGCCTCTACCTGTATTACATCACCGAGGAAGTGGAACGGCGCGGCATGCCCAGCGAAATCGCACTGTTGCCCATGGTCGAAAGTGCCTTCAATCCGGGCGCATATTCAACCAGCCGCGCTTCCGGCATCTGGCAATTCATGCCGTCCACCGGCAAAAAATTCGGTATGCAACAGAACTGGTGGTATGACGGCCGCCGGGATGTAATCAGCGCGACCAATGGCGCGCTCGATTATCTGCAAAATCTTCACAACATGTTTGGCGATTGGCAACTGGCCCTGGCAGCCTACAATTGCGGCGAGGGTGCGGTTCTAAGAGCTCAGGCACACAATCGCAGACGCGGCTTGCCTACCGACTATGCCCACCTGAGGCTGTTGAGGGAAACGCGTAATTACGTGCCGAAGTTGATGGCGATAAAACACATTATTGCCGATCCCGCGAAATTCGGGCTGGCATTGCAGGATATTCCCAACAAGCCCTATTTTGCCGCTATTGCCACCACCCAACACATCGACGTAAAACTCGCTGCCCAGCTGGCCGGCATCTCGGAAGACGAGTTCGCCGCGCTCAATCCCGCACACAACCGCCCGGTGATCCTGCAGGACAACAATGACTATATTTTGTTACCCATCGACAAGATTGCAACCTTCAGGACCAACCTGGAGAACTACGACAAACCCCTGGTTAGCTGGCAATCATACAAACCCAAGAAGGGCGAGCGTCTGGACAAACTGGCACCGCGCTTCGGCCTGTCGCTGGCCAACCTGAAGTCCGTGAACAGCCTTTCCCGGCACGGCAATATCAGTACCGGACAAACACTGCTGGTTCCGCTGAACGGTGAAGAATCCTCGAGCGAATTCGAAGCCTTTAACATGCATCTCGCGCCGACCTACAACCCCACAAGAATCAGGGTACGCCGCGGAGACACACTGGGCGGCCTGGCGCGCCGTTATCATGTCAGCATCGCCAAATTGAAACGATGGAACCGCAGCCAGCTGAGAATCATCAGGATTGGTCAAACTCTGGTCGTTTCGCAGAAAGGAATAAGCCAACATTACATCCGGCATAGAAAGTCCAGGGATCGCTCGCGTGACGTGGCACAAAGCGGCAACGAGTCTTCACAGGGAATCTAGGTTCGATCGCGACGGCAACTTTTCCGGAATGGAAGTAAAGTTACGGTAACCTTTCCACACCCGCCACGCCCCCCACATCAAACCCGCCGCACTGCTTCGGCGAATCAGGAACAGAGTCATTACGCCTGCAACCAGCAAAGGGTGGTGGCGTAAAAAACGCACTCCTGCCATTCCCTTGTCTGCCAAGGCCAACGGGGCATCCCATTCCGCTTCGATCTCAGCCATCTGCTCACGCTGCGCGGCGATTCTTGCCAACAATTCACTCCGGCGCTGCGAAAGCTCAAACAATTTTTCATTCATGACCGGCACCCAGATGTTCCCTGTCCTTGGCCAATTCGGCAAGACTGGCGGAAAATAATTTCGGTTTGGACTGCGCCTTGCTGCGCAATATCACTGCCATCAGCGTACCCGACGCGAAGAACAGGACACACAGCCCGCCGAGTACCGCGAGGCGATGGTCATCCCAGAACAGCACGGTGACAAATACCGTGAGCAACAGCAAAGCCATGCCAAAACAAAACAGTGCGAACAAGGACAGAAAGAACATTTGCGTCAGGCGCAAGCGCTCTTCCTGCAACTCATTCCCGAGCAGTTCCAGACGCGTCGATACGATGGAAATCACGGGCGAGAAGCTCAAAAGTCTCGACGACGAGA
>CAZCKZ010000285.1:0-2555 GCA_964499395.1 uncultured Gallionella sp.
ACATTGAACTGTTTGCCCTGATGCTGATGCTTGTGCGGCACCTCGACTACTACCCGGCACGACATGATGTGATTGAAGAATTCTTCGAGCTTGCCCGCCTTGTCGCGGATGTGCGTTTCCAGCGCATCCGAATGTTCCATGTCACGGATGGTGATCTGTAATGGGGTTTGCATGATTTTTTCCTTGATTTGAATTGTGCTAACAGGCACCGCGAAGATGCCGTGCCTGATGATATATCCGTTACGCCCGCTACGGGAGTTTCTGTTAACGGCGGCTCAACATTTCCTTTTTTTGCTCGTGCTTCACCAGTTTGGCGAGTGCCAGCAATTCTTCGGCCAGAAGTTCCAGCAGGTCATCCAGAGTAAGGATGCCAGCCAGCCCACCGCTATTATCCACTACCGGCACGCGCCGCACACCCTTGGCGCGCATGTATTCGATGGTTTCGGACACGCCGGCATTTTCCTTAACCGTGACCAGCTCGGGCGTCATGATGTCGCCCACAGTGATAACCTTCTGGTCGAGTTCCGGCGCCATGATCTCCACTACCAGGTCACGGTCGGTGACGATACCGACCGGAACCCGCACGCCGTCACGCTCTTCGACGACCACCACGTCACCGACATGATGCTGACGCATCAACCGGGACGCTTCCAGAATGGCGCTGTTGGACTGCACGATAACGACTTCCCGGTTACAAATTTCACTGATAGGCATGATGACCTCCGTTTTTGGTTAGTGTTCTAAGTGGTTTGCAAGGCTGCCTGGTTGGCATGGAGGAACCAGCGGTCCAGCACCACGTGGCGGGTGAACCATCGGTTGCCCAGCAATTTCCCGGCAAGGAATTTGCGCAGCGGGGATGGCTCGGCACCGGCGGGTGCCGCCGCGGTACCAAAGCGCGCAGCCAGGCGGTTGGCATAGGGCTGCAGTTGCTGGCGGCGGTAGTCTCCATTGGCTTCGATGATCGTGGCCGCAGCCATCAGGCCGGATTCGACCGCGGGACGTATCCCTTCGCCGCTTTGCGGGTAGGCCAGCCCGGCCGCATCGCCGACCAGCAGCATGCCGTCATCGAGTTGCTTGCGCACCGAGTGCCCGTAAAGAAGATAGGCATGTCCGTGGAAGTTGTCCGGGATGTCCCGCGGTATCCTGCCGCGCTGCTTGAGGAAGTCGCAGAAATTCCCGAGTTGTTCCGAGAGCAGGTGGTTGTCTTCGCGGCCCAACCCGATATTCAGATAATTACCTTTGCGGAAACACCAGCCGTAACCTTTCAGGTCGGGGCAAAAATACAGTTCGGGCGTATCGCCACGCACCCGGCAATCATCGCGTTGCGCCGGGGTCATTTCGAATTCGATCTCCTTGGCGGCGATCGCCGGCTCTGTTGCGCCAAGTTTTGCACCCATGAATCGTGCCACCGGACAGAAATGCCCGCCCGCACCGATGACCAGTGGCGTCGAAATGGCGCCATTGGCGATCCACCGTGTGCCGTCCCGTTGCAGGGATTTCAGCGCTTCACCCTGACGCAGGCGTGCTCCCGAACGTTGCAGCAGATAGTTGTCCAGCTCGCGGCGGCGTATGCCATAACTGACCGTGGTTGGATACCGTGTCTCCACATCCCCGCCATCGATCAGCCCGGTACGGAAGGCGGTGATCGGTTGCATCACGTGCCGCCGGGCGTAATCCTCGTGATCGAGTTGCAGTGCTTCTGTCACCGCCGGGGTGATCCATCCGGCGCAGACCTTGTCGCGCGGGAAGGTCGACTTGTCCATCACCATCACATCCAGTCCATGACTACGCAGTTGCCACGCGCAGCTCGATCCTGCCGGGCCGCCCCCGACGATCAGTGCGTCACAGCTTTCCACCGGATGCTCCCTGCTGCGTTTCGTACAGATATTGCCGGGTCCACGGGATCTGGTTGTTGTCGGCGCGGGTAAAGGTCACCTGGAACAGTTGCATGCCGCCCATCTTGAAGGCAGTGTGGGATCCGGCGAGATACAGGCGCCATGCACGCACAAAATTCGTGTCGAACATTTCCGTCACGCGTTCGACATTATTCTCGTAGCGCTGCAACCAGTGCTCCAGTGTTTTTGCATAGTGCAGCCGCAAATTTTCCACATCCAGAACCGAGAAGTCGAAAGGCTCGAAGATGCCCATCATCTGAGCCAGGCTGGGCGGATTGGCACCCGGGAAAATGTGGCGTTCGGTCCACGCGTCCATCGGGCGCGGGAAATTCAGGCCTATGCTGTGGATCAAACCGCGGCCGCTATCCTTGAGGGCCCGGTTGATGACAGACCCCAGTTCCTGATAATGATCGGTACCCACATGTTCGAGCATGCCGACCGAGACGAAAACATCGAACTTGCCGAGGACGTTTCGGTAATCGTCCTCGATGAATTCGACCTGTCCGTCCAGCCCTTCCGATTTTGCGCGTTGTCGCGGGCCGTGGTCTCCATCGTTTCGGTGTCGACCAGCAGGAAATACTTGGCCCGCCCGAAGCGAGGATCCACCGCACTGTCCAGGTCGGTTCCTTGCGAAGTAACAACGACTTTCATGCTCGATCT
>CAZCKZ010000286.1:0-2547 GCA_964499395.1 uncultured Gallionella sp.
AGCAAATTTGCCGCGCATGACCGGCGCGCATTGGCGGGCATGAGCGACAGCCTGCTGCATGACGTGAAGGAAATGCACCTTATGCCGTTTTCCTCGCTGCTCGAAATTTACCCGCGTTTCACCCGCGATCTTGCCCGCGACCAGGGCAAGCAGGTGGAACTGTTGATCCAGGGCGGCGAAATTGAAATCGACCGGCACATTCTGGAAGAGATCAAAGATCCGTTGATGCACCTGCTGCGTAATTGTATCGATCATGGCATCGAACAGCCGGCTATTCGGCAGGAAAAGGGCAAGCCGGCTTGCGGAACCATAACGATCGCCATCGCGCAAAAAGATGGCGGAAAAATCGAGATCATGGTTGCCGATGACGGGGCAGGCATCGATGCTGACAGGGTGAAAGCGACATCACGCAGGCTTGATCTTGTTTCTGCCGAGGAGGCTGAAAAGCTGGATGAGCAGGAGGCGCAGGGACTCATATTTCTTTCCGGCATTTCCACCAGCCCGATCATCACGGACATTTCGGGACGCGGGCTCGGGCTTGCCATTGTGCGGGAGAAAATCGAGCGGCTGGGCGGAGTTATCACGCTTGAGTCCCGCCATGATGCAGGTACCACTTTCCGTATTACGCTGCCGCTGATGCTGGCCACTTTTCGCGGTGTACTGGTTCGCGTTGGCGAACATCGTTTCGTCATCCCCGCGCTCAGCGTCGAGCGGGTCGCGCGGGTGGATCAGCAGGACATCAGGACAGTGGAAAACCGCGCAACGATTTCGCTGGACGGTCAGATCGTTGCGCTGGCCGGTCTCGGGGATGTGCTGGAATTGCCTCGCCAAAGCTCAACGGCTGGCGCGTCGGCGCAGATCGCGCTGGTTATTCTCGGCACAGGCCGCCAGCGTATGGCTTTCCAGGTGGAAGAAATTCTCGGCGAGCAGGAAGTGCTGGTCAAGACACTGGGCAGGCAGCTTGCGCGGGTGCGCAACATCGCCGGCGCGAGCGTGCTGGGAACCGGCCAGGTGGTCGCTGTGCTCAATGTACCCGATCTGCTGAAATCTGCCGTGAATCGGGTGTCGGCGCCACCCGCATCCGTTGCCGCAGAAATGCCTGAAGAGGCGACAAGGCGGTCCATCATGGTGGTGGAAGACTCGATCACATCGAGGGCACTGCTCAAGAACATCCTGGAATCGGCGGGTTATCGTGTGACTACCGCGGTGGATGGGGTGGATGCCTATACAACACTCAGGACCGGGAAGTTCGATCTGGTCGTGTCGGATGTGGAAATGCCGCGCATGGACGGCTTCGACCTGACTGCCAAGGTGCGCGCGGACAAACAGCTCGGCGAGCTGCCGGTCGTGCTGGTGACATCGCTCGAATCGCGCGAACATCGCGAGCGCGGCATCGACGTTGGCGCCAATGCCTATATCGTAAAAAGCAGTTTCGATCAGAGTAATCTGCTGGAAGTTGTCAGGCGGCTGATTTGATTAATGCGCAAGCACTCTCCATGAGGAGGCCGCATCACAAATAAGCCGTTCGCCCTGAGCATGCCGAAGGATGAACGGATTTGGGGCTAATGGATTAAATGGATTATTTGAGTTCCTTATTGTTCCCGTGCTTCGCGTGGGAACGATAAGATTTGAGTGGCAGACGAAATTACCGAAAGCACATGAACCAGGGAGCATCATCCATGACACCGGATAGTTCCGGCAAGAACGAAAGCACGACGATCCTCGGGCGCCTCTCGGCGCTTGTGGCGACCAGTGCAACCGCGCGTCTGCGGCTCGCGTTCCTTGTGCCGCTCGCCGTCGCCGTCGCGGCTTTCTTCGTCATCGGGATAGTAGCGCTGCACATGCACGAAAGCGACATGATCGGAAGCGATGTCAACCGGGCGCAGACGCTCGTGGAGAGAATGTACCGCGATGATGTCGCCCACAATGCGCAGTCGCTCGATGTCGCCATGGAGGTTGTCGGCCACGATGCGGCGCTGCGTGCGGCGCTTGCCCGCCGCGACCGCGCTGCATTGTTGCGGCTCTCGGCGCCCCTGTACGCAGAGTTGCGGCACAAGTTCGGCATCACTCATTTCTACTTCTCCGGCCCCGACCGGGTGAATATCCTGCGCGTGCACCAGCCCGCCCGCTACGGAGATGTCATCAACCGCTACACGACACTGGAAGCGGAGCGCGTCGGCACCACGTTTTACGGCGTGGAACTCGGTCCGCTCGGAACGTTTACCTTGCGCCTGGTGACGCCGTGGTACACGGCAGACGCGCAGCATCGCCTGATCGGTTATGTCGAACTGGGCATGGAAATCGACCACATTCTGGATACGGTGCAAAAATTTACCGGCGTGCCGGTGTTCGTGCTGGTTTCCAAACAATATCTCAAACGCGATGACTGGGAGGCCGGAATGCGCATGCTCGGGCGCATGCCCGAGTGGAATCGCTTCCCCGATGCCGTGCTGAGCACCCAGGCCGCGCAGGTCATGCCGGCGGCGCTTGCCGCCCGGGTGGCAAAAAAGCTGCCGGCGGAGGCGAGCGTCGTGGAAGTGACACAGG
>CAZCKZ010000287.1:0-2542 GCA_964499395.1 uncultured Gallionella sp.
GATATTCTATCCTCTGTATGCTCCTTAAAAAATTATTCGCCACTACTTGCTTTAAACTCGCCGGTACTCGATTTGAACGCCACCACTTTATCCTGTGCCGCAGTGCTGCTGTGTATCAGGCGTCCTTCGACGATTGCGCCCAACTGAATCTCCAGCGTAGTGTAATGCACATCACCATTGATCTTGGCCTTGCTTTGCAGTTCCATATATTCGCTGGCCAATACCGAACCGCTGATCGAGCCGTTAATTACCAAATGCGTGACATTAACCTCGCCGGTGATCTGTGCATGCTCGCTCAACACCAGTGTGCTCGGTTTGTCCGGCACCGCAACGACATTACCGTTGACCTGCCCGTCAATGCGCATCCCGCCGCTGAAGTTCAAATTCCCTTCGACAGTGGTTCCCGCTCCGATCAGCGTATCAATCTGGGTCTGTGGCTTACTGTGTTTTTTACTGAACATCATTCACTCCTTGATTTAATGGGAGACTCACACTTTGGCGCACCTTGGGCTCGGTTGCGCCTTGTTCGTATATACGCACCTGCACGCTTTGCAACTGGGCATCCGGGGGCAACTGGATGATCTGCTCTACACGGCGATAATACCTGAAGCTGAGCTTGAATTGTGCATTCCCTGAGTCATCCTGCGGGAATATATGGGTGGTACTCTGTCCTTTTTCAACTACTGTAGCGACCAACTGGTAGCTTCCGCTAAATATCCTGGCGCGCTGTCCGCTTTGCACCAATAGCATGCGCAGGTCGTATTCGCCCGGGATCTTGTCCCGTTCCAGCGTTAAGCGATGAACGCCCAGATCGCCTTCTTTTCCGCTCGCCGATGTAAGATTCTGGAAGAAAACCAGGTCTTCCTGAAGGCGTGCATTTTCATCCGTCATGTTTTTTAGCTGCGCGGACGTTGCCTGATTGTTGGCCTGCTCGATCTGGATCGAGCTTTCATATTGCGTCACTTTGTCGCTGAGTCGCGAATTTTCCACCAGCAGTTTGGAAACCTGGTCGTTCAATCTGGACAACTCCTGCTGAGTTTGACTGCGGTGAAAGCCGGCCAATTCCAGGCCATAGTTATAGGCCCACCACGCCAATGCGGCGGCGGCAAGCAAGAACGGCACCATCATGCCCCAGCGCAGATACCAGGGAATGTGCGCCCGCACCGACAGTTTCCTCGCGGAAATACTGAATCTGCGATTGACCCTTCGTTCGACTCCGCGCCACATCTCAGGGTAACAGGGGGAGGTTGTTCAATGCGGTTGTTTCCGGCAAGTCGAACATGATGTTCATGTTCTGCACCGCCTGGCCTGCCGCACCCTTGACCAGGTTATCAATCACTGACAATACCACTACCGTATCTCCGTCTTGAGGTCTATATACCGCGATTCTACAGTGATTCGCGCCGCGTACCGAACGTGTCTCCGGAAGGCTTCCAGCCGGCATCACATCAACGAAAGGTTCGCCTGCATAACGCTGTTCAAACAGCGTCTGCAAATCAACCCCGCGCGTCAGCCTGCCATACAGCGTGGCATGAATCCCCCGTATCATCGGCGTGAGGTGCGGCACGAAAGTCAGCCCGATCTCCCCGCCCGTCACGCGCGACAGGCCCTGCCTGATCTCCGGGAGATGGCGATGCCCCGCCACCCCGTAGGCCTTGAAACTGTCGGCAGCTTCCGCAAACAAATTGGCCATTTCCGCCTTGCGCCCGGCACCGGATACACCGGACTTGGCATCGGCGATCAAGGATTTCGTTTCGATCACCCCGGCTTCCAGCAACGGAATGAAACCCAATTGCACCGCCGTTGGATAACAACCCGGATTGGCGACCAGGCGCGCTTGTTTGATCTTTGCGCGGTTGACTTCCGGCAAACCATACACCGCCTCCGCAACCAGGTCCGGACATACGTGGGTCATGCCATACCATTTTTCCCATACCTGAATATCCTGCAGACGAAAGTCCGCAGCGAGATCGATCACTTTTACGCCTGCATCCAGCAGCACGCGAATTTGCTGCATCGCGATACCGTTCGGCGTGGCAAAGAACACCAGATCACATTTTTCGAGATGAGCCTGATCGGGATGGGTGAACGGCAAATCCACATAACCGCGCAGGCTGGGAAACATTTTACTGACCGGCGTGCCGGCATCGGCACGCGAGGTTATCACTTGCAACACCACTTGCGGATGCGCCGCCAACAGGCGCAGGAGCTCGACCCCGGTGTAACCTGTTCCGCCAACTATGCCAACTTTGATCATCGTAATTTCCATTGAAAACGCCTGTTATTCTACAACAAAACATACCGAGTCCATGAGCCGGTCCCGCTTGTACGCAACACGGGCGTTGCAACTTCGCAAATACAAAAACCGCCCGAAGGCGGCTTTTGCAATCCATCCAAACCCTTCGACAGGCTCAGGACAGGCTTTATCGCTTGGAGAACTGTTTCCTGCGGCGCGCCTTGCGCAGACCAACCTTTTTACGTTCAACTTCACGCGCATCGCGAGTCACCAGACCGGCTTGCTTCAGCACAGCCTTGAACGTGG
>CAZCKZ010000288.1:0-2542 GCA_964499395.1 uncultured Gallionella sp.
CTGAAATTTAAGGAGTAAACGATGAGTCGATTTGCAATGGGTGACATGGTGTTCGCCGCGCAGGATCTGTTCAATGAACCGATAGAAGAGACTGGCGAGAGCGGCATTCCCGGCGTTGCTGCCGGGGCATTGCTGGCGGTTGCCGGTACACGTGGTGTGGTGGTCAACGTTGGTCATGCCAAGGAGATGCCGGATGAAGAGATATATCTGGTGCGATTCGAGTCCGGGGCGGACGGCACGCTGGCTGAGCCTATCGGCTGTTTTAGTGAAGAGCTGAGCGGTTTGCAGTAGCGATGAACGAAACAAGTGTTGCTATCGTGCTGGCGTATCACGCGCGCAGCAAGCACGCGCTGGACCGCTATGCCGCCGGGCCCGGCACGCTGGACTGGGATGCGCAGCCCGGGGCGTTTCGCGATTGGGCCGGCGCACAGCAGATTGCGCTGCCGCGTGAAGTCGTCGTGCCGGAAATATCATGGGGCGAGCTTGGCGCAGCGCGCACAGCGCTGCCGCTGAATGCCGCCAATCTGGGTTCGCTGCTGTGCCTCAGCGTCGGCCTGACCGCATGGAAGGAATATGCCGGTTCGCGCTGGTCGCTGCGCGCCCATCCGTCGTCCGGCAATCTGCACCCCACCGAAACCTGGCTGCTTGCCGCCGGCGTGGGCGGGCTGGACGATGGCCTGTATCACTACCAGAATCGGCTGCATGCATTGGAGCGGCGCGCATGGGGAACTGAAATCAAAACAACCGGCGTTTGGCTGGGCTTCAGCTCGATACACTGGCGCGAAGCCTGGAAATATGGCGAGCGCGCATTCCGCTATTGCCAGCTTGATCTCGGCCACGTGCTGGCCGCATTGAGCTATGCGGCGGCGCTGCACGGCTGGCGGCCGCGATTGATGGAGATGAACTCGACAGAAGTGGCGGACTGCCTGGGTCTGGATCGCGCCGAAGACTACGCCGGCGTGGAAGGCGAGGAGCCGGAAGTGATCGTTGCGCTGGAAGCAACCGAAATTTCTTCCAGTTCAAAGTCGAAAGTGAAACAAGGCGGCGACGAGCGAACGACGCAGACAGTGCAAATAGCACGGCAAGGAGCGAGCGAGGAAGCCAACGCAGTGTCACTGACGAGTTTGAACTGGAAGTGGACGAATTGGGCGGGCAAGCCCAGCCTGCTCGATCCGCACCCGCTATACCAATGGCCGGTGATCGGGGAAGTTGCCGCAGCCACGCATGGTGTGCCGCCACATGCGGCTGTCGTGTCTGCCCACTCCGCAACGCTGCAAGCGGAAGATGTGACGCTTTCAGCCAGCGACATTATTTTGCGGCGCCGCAGCGCACAGGCTTTCGACGGACTGTCGATCATGCCGCACGCCGTGTTCAAGCGCATGCTCGCCGGCCTGTTGCCGGGCGGCTCGCCGGTGTGGGATCTGTGGCCCCATGCGCCGCGCGTGCATCCGGTGCTGCTGGTACACCGGGTAGAAGACATCGCGCCCGGCTTGTACGCGCTGCCGCGCTCGGATGTTGCCGGGGATGCATTGCGCCACGCATTGCGCGACACGTTTGCATGGCAGGCTGCGGACCCGGAGTTGCCGCTGTTCCAGCTGGTTGCCGCGCGCGCCGGCAAGACTGCACGCACGCTGTCTTGCCATCAGGATATCGCCGCGCAATGCGCCGTCACTTTCATGATGGTGGCGGAATTTGCCGCGCCGGTTGCCGCCGATCCGGCCGCGTACCGCTATCTGCATTGGGAAGCTGGAATGCTCGGCCATGTCGTCACGCTGGAAGCCGAAGCAGCCGGATGGCGCGGCACCGGCATCGGCTGTTTTTTCGACGATGCCGATCACGAAGTGCTGGGTTTGCAAGACGATCAATTCCAGGTGATCTACCACTATGCCGTGGGGAAGGCATTGGACGATGCCCGGCTTGTTACACTACCCGCGTATGAATAAATCGAAAGGGATGAACATGAACGACAACGAACTGACATGCTGGCTGTTGCAGGCTGAATTCAAGGTATCCGATCCGCTGCAATCCGGCATCAACGGCACGACTGTCAATTCGACCACACCGCTGATGCACGCTGCCCGTATGGGAAATATCGAAGTGCTACAGGCTTTGCTGGCACGCGGAGCCGATCCGGCTGCGCTGAATGCGGACGGCAATGGCGCGCTGTGGTTCGCCTGTTTTGCCGACAGCGAGGCCTGTGTAGCCGCGCTTATCGATGCCGGCGCGCCGCTCGACAGCCAGAATGTCAACGGTGCGACGGCATTGATCTACTGCGCCTCGGCAGGCAAGACCGCATTGGTGCGGCAATTGCTGGATGCGGGTGCAAACACAGGGCTGACGACGCTGGACGATTTCTCCGCACTGGAGCTGGCCGCAAATCTGGAATGCATGCGTATGCTCAAGACGGCCGCAAAGGATACAGAAAATGCCTGATCAGCCAGGCCTGTCATGCAGCGTGAATACCACGCAACACCGCGCGCTCGGCAGGCTGGTGAATTTGCAATTCCAGGACGGGTTGCTGCTGAAGCTGACCATGGCGGAG
>CAZCKZ010000289.1:0-2523 GCA_964499395.1 uncultured Gallionella sp.
CGCTGCCGATCTCGCCGAGCACCAATCCGAGCACGCTGCCTATCGCGGAAAGCAGCGCAGCCTCGGCGAAGAACAGGTAGCGTATCTGCGCGGGCGGGGCGCCCAGCGCCTTGAGCAGGCCGATCTCCCGGGTGCGCTGCGCCACCGCGATCAGCATCACGTTCATGATCAGCACCCCCGCCACCGACAGGCTGATCGCCGCGATGCCGCCGACCGCTAGCGTCAACGCGCGCAGAATACGGTCGAACGTGGCCAGTACCGCATCCTGCGTGATCACCGTCACGTCGCGCTCGCCGCCGTGCTGCTGCATCAGGATTTGCTCGGCATCGCGCTTTGCGGGCTCGATCATGTCGCGGTTCTTGGCCTCGATCAGGATGCGGAACAGCGCCTGGGTGTTGAACAGCATGTGGGCCGATGCCACCGGGATGATGACCAGGTCATCGGTGTTCATGCCCATGGATTCGCCCTGCTTGGCCAGCACGCCAATCACGCGGAATCGGCGATCGCCCAGGCGCAGCCATGCACCTATCGCCTGTTCCGAACCGAACAGTTCTTTCTTGATGGTGGCACCCAGCACGCACACCGGCGAGGCCTCACGCGGGTCGATCTGCGGCAGGAATTGTCCCTGCCCCAGATCCATATGACGAATCAACAACATGTTTGCGGTTGTGCCCATCACCACCACCTCGCGGTTAAGCGAACCGTGCGAGGCCTGCGCCGCGCCGATGGATAGCGGCGCGATGCGGCGTACGGCCGGACTGCGCAGCAATGCCTGCGCATCGTCCAGCACAAGGTCGCGCGCGGTCTGCCCGAGCAGCATGCCCGGGTTGACGCCGGCCGTTTCCGAACGTCCGGGCAGCACGATCACCAGATTGGTGCCCAGCGAGGAGAATTGGCCTATCACGTAACGGCGCGCGCCTTCGCCCAGCGCGGTGAGGATCACCACTGCAGCCACACCGATGGACATGGCAAGCATCATCAGCAGCGTGCGCGTGCGCGCTCCCCGCAAACTGCCGGAAGCGAAACGCAGCGTGTCTCCGGGACTCATGGTCAGTCCCTGTTGCGCGTATCCGAAACGATCTGCCCGTCGACCATGCGCAATTGGCGCGTGGCTCGATTTCCGAGTCCCGGATCGTGCGTGACCAGTATCAAGGCAACGCCCTGGCTGACCAGTTGCTCCAGCAGATTCATCACTTCCTTGCCGGTGGTCTGATCCAGATTGCCGGTCGGTTCATCGGCGAGCAGGACCAGCGGATGCATGCTGGTGGCGCGGGCGATTGCCACACGCTGGCGCTGTCCGCCGGAAAGCTGGTCGGGCCTGTGGTCGGCACGGTCGGTCAGGCCGTAGCTTTGCAGCAGTTGCGTCACGCGCTGCTTGCGTTCTTCCGGCGCCACCCCGGCAAGCAGCAGCGGCAGTTCGATGTTCATGGCCGCCGAAAGACGCGGCACCAGGTGAAAAAACTGGAACACGAAACCGATCTTTTCGCTCCGGATCCGCGCTTGCTCCTCATCGTCAAGCGTGGTCACGTCCTGCCCGTCCAGACGGTAGATGCCCGAAGTCGGCCGATCCAGCAGTCCGATCAAATTGAGCAGCGTGGATTTGCCGGAACCGGATGGTCCCATGATGGAAACGTATTCGCCGGCGACCAGTTCAAGGTTGATATCGCGCAATGCGGCAACCTCCTGGTCGCCCACCTTGAATGCGCGCCTTACACCGGTGAACTCTATCATTTGGCTGGCGTGCTACCGGACTGAGTCGCTTCGGGTCGTACGCGCACCCCGGCTTTCACCCCGGTCTGATCGAGCGACATCACGATCCGGTCGCCCTCTTTCAGACCCGAGGTAATTTCGGTCTGGTCCCAGTTGGACAAACCCGTGGTCACGGTGCGTTCTTCAAGCACGCCTCCGGCCCCGTACAGCAACACGTGGTTGCCTTCCAGCAGGGCCTGTGTCGGGATGCGC
This sequence comes from uncultured Gallionella sp., assembly GCA_964499395.1. Taxonomy (GTDB): domain Bacteria; phylum Pseudomonadota; class Gammaproteobacteria; order Burkholderiales; family Gallionellaceae; genus Gallionella. Next base: position 1,963 of record CAZCKZ010000289.1, read on the forward strand.
AGCACATTCCGATGCGATGCGTGGACGATTTCCACATCGGCGCTATAGCCAACCAGCAATTTTTCGGAAGTTGGGGGTTTGTCGAAAGACACCTCCACTTCCACGGTGCGTGCCTGTTTTTCAAGTTCCAGAACATAGGGCGCGATACGTTTGACCTTGCCGGCAAAAGTCACGCCCTTGATCGCATCCAGCGTGATGCGCGCCACCTGGCCCACCTTTACGTTGGATGCATCCACTTCATCGATGGGTGCGCTGACGAACATGCAGCTGTCATCGATCAGGTCGATCGCGGGCGGGGTCGGTATACCGGGTGGGGAAGGCGTCGCGTATTCTCCCAGTTCGCCGCTGACATCCGCAACGATACCGGCAAACGGCGCGCGAAGTACCATGCGCTGCAAACTTGCCCTGGCCAGCGCAATTCTCGACCGGCTCTGTTCGATCTGACTGCGCGCGACTTCGCACCCGGCACGGCTCACCTTGGCGGCAGATACCTTCTGGTCCAGCCCTTCGGGAGAGATGAACCCCTTCTCTTTCAGTTGGCGCGCACGTTCGGCTTCCTTT
>CAZCKZ010000290.1:0-2518 GCA_964499395.1 uncultured Gallionella sp.
TGGCGATCGGCGCGCTCGCAGGATTGTTGGGCGATCGGTGGAATCTGGGTTTTCTCGCCGAGACAGAGCGGCAGGTCGGACATCATCTGCAAAGCCATCTGGACCGTTTGCCGCAGCAGGATGAAAAAAGCCGCGCCATCGTCGCGCAGATGCACACCGATGAAGTTGGGCACGCCGATATGGCGGTTTCGTTGGGCGGCGCTGAGTTGCCTCAACCGGTGCAGCTGGCGATGAAACTGAATGGGAAGGTGATGACAGGCACTTCCTACTGGGTGTAAACCTAAGGAGCGAGTGGAAAGGGTCAATATGCAGGGAAAATCCTTGTACCTTGCATCTTGTACCGTGTCTCTCTATCCCTCTATTACCTCGAAATCATGCGTGATCGCGGCAGTCTGTCCGAGCATGATGGAAGCAGAGCAGTATTTCTCGGCCGACAGCTTGATGGCTTTCTCGACGACCTCCGGTTTGATGTCCTTGCCGGTCACAACGAAATGCATGTGTATCCTAGTGAACACCTTGGGGTCGGTTTCGGCGCGTTCGGCATCCAGTTCCACATAGCAGTCGGAGACCGCCTGGCGGCTTTTCTTCAGTATGCTGATCACGTCGAAGCTGGTGCAACCGCCTGCCCCCAGCAGCAGCATTTCCATCGGTCGCGGGCCGAGATTGCGTCCGCCTGCCGCCGGCGAGCCATCCATCAAGACCGCATGATTGCTTTCGGTTTCACCCAGGAAAGCGACCTGTTCCACCCATTTGACGCGAGCTTTCATGTTGTTCCTTTCTTGTTGCTTAATTATCGGAGATTGCCAACTTTACCCGATACCAGAGCAAACCGATAACCTCGTGAATAAAAATCCTGCTGTCCTGAAGAGAACCGGCACTTGGCAAGAAGGTGAGCAGGTCGGTTCGATAACGCGTGGTAAACGCGGTCGGCGCCTCAATGACCGCAAATCCGGCGCGGCGAAATGCCGCGGCGGCACGCGGCATATGCCATGCATGGGTAACCAGGTAAATCCTGCGTATCCCCACTTGCTGCAGAATGCGAAACGAATCCCGGGCATTCTCAAACGTATTGTCGGATGCGTCTTCGGTCCAGCGTACCGGCACACCGAAATCCTGTTCCAGTGACCTGCGCATCTGCTGCGCTTCAGAGACGCTGTTGCCCAGCGGTTTGCCACCGCTCACGAGTATCGGTTTGCCGGTCTCCCGCTGGAGTTTCGCGCCATAGCGCAGGCGAACCAGGGTGGCATCAGCGATCGTGTCCTGCCCCGCATATTCCGGCGCGCGGAAATAAGTCCCGCCGCCCAGTATCACGATTGCATCTGCATCCTGTCGACCGATATCCACGGGGGTGGTTTGTGCCTCCAGCAAATGCAGCGCAGCTTCCGCGAAATAGGGTGTGGACGCGAGCCAGAGCAAACCGAATACGGCGAATATCAGCGTTTTGGCAAGCCTGGGCCGTCGGTAGAGCAGGAAAATACCCAGTGCCAGCAGGCATAACAAGCTCAGCGGTGGCAGCAAAAAGGCGGCAATGCTGTTGGTGACGAACCAGGACATGGCAAGACTCAGATATTCAGAATATGCTCATCTTACTGGGTTTCATCCGTTTTTCTGAAATAGGCGCTGCAATCCCCATTTGAAAATCCACCAATCAGGGGGTTAAATAGCGTTTGACAGTAGCGGGTGGGCTGCAATAGAATGCGCGCCCTTCGGGGTTTACTTACTTATTGAATTTTTAGGAATTGTGGCTATGAAAACATTTTCCGCTAAAGCCGAGGAAGTCCAGCACGACTGGCTTCTGGTTGACGCAGCCGATCAGGTGCTGGGCCGTTTGGCTGCACAGATCGCATCCCGTCTGCGTGGCAAGCACAAGGCGATTTACACACCGCACGTGGATACCGGCGATTTCGTCGTCGTGGTCAATGCGGAAAAGCTGCGCGTGACCGGCAACAAGGCAGAAGGCAAGCTGTATCACCGCCATACCGGTTATCCGGGCGGGCTGTACACGACCAACTTCGCCAAGATGCAGGCGCGTAATCCCAGCCGTGTATTGGAAAAAGCCGTCAAGGGGATGTTGCCAAAAGGCCCGCTGGGCTACGCGATGCTGCGCAAGATGAAGGTATATGCCGGCGCAGCCCATCCGCATGAAGCGCAGCAACCGAAACCTGTTAATTTGTTGAAGGCATAATTTTATGAGCGTAACTTATAACTACGGAACCGGCCGACGCAAGAGTGCGGTGGCGCGTGTTTTTATGAAGGCTGGCAAGGGCGACATCGTGGTGAACGACAAGCCGGTGGATGTGTTTTTTTCCCGCGAAACCGGCCGTATGGTTGTGCGTCAGCCACTGACGCTGACCGAAACACTGGGCAAGTTCGACATCATGGTGAATGTCACCGGCGGCGGTGAATCGGGTCAAGCCGGCGCGGTGCGTCATGGCATCACACGTGCATTGATAGATTACGATGCCACGTTCAAGGCTGTGCTGAAGCAAGCCGGTCTGGTGACTCGCGATGCGCGTGA
>CAZCKZ010000291.1:0-2509 GCA_964499395.1 uncultured Gallionella sp.
CACGCGTCTCGGGAAAGAAACTCAGGATCAGCGGCAGGAAAAAATACAGGAACATCAGGATCACTAATATGCGCAGCGATTTGAGCAACGTCAGCACGATGCGCTCTACCCGGAACGCGGAAAGCAGCTCGATACTCCTCAGGTGTATTCCGCCCTTCCAGTTATCGTGGAGGGTCGATACCTTTTTGACCAGCCACCTGAACACCCAGTTGTTCAGACGCAAAGCCAGCCACAGTGTGACGATCGCGAGGATCGAATAAGCCGCCTCCAGACCATAGGTCTTCCAGTTATGCCGGGTGCGATAGGTGATCAACCCGGTCTTGAGTTCGTCCAGTATCTGCCGTGCAAGATCGGCGGGAGGCTTGCCATACGGTTCCGCATCCAGTCGGGTAATGACCATCAGGATGCTGACATCAGTGCCTATCCCATATCCCTCCGGCAGCCTGATTACCTTGAGCCCGGTTGCATCGGCCTTGCTGTCGGCGAACGCCTGGATATTCTGCTGGATCAGCCTGGCGCGTTGTTCGGGGGTCAGCTCTCCGCTCAGGCTGGACGAAACATTCATTAATTTGGTGCCGGCGAACAGCACCGGGAATTCTGACTGCGGCGTTGCAGCTTGCGGTGAGGATTGCGCGGATGTCGCTTCCGGCGCGGCAATTGTTTCAGCCGGATGCGACTTGGCGGCCTGATGCTCCTTCGCCGCAAACGCTGCGCCTGACGAAAGCAGCCACATGACCAGGCACAACCCTGCGTTTAATCTCTTTACCATGTTGTCATTCTCTGGATTGTTGTTGATCGTGTGGCAACAACGGTTCGCCGCAACGGCGGCAATATCTTGCATCCCGGGCATGGCCTTCCAGCATGCAGCGCGGGCAGGCTATGACGATGTTTTGTTTCGCATGACTGCGTGCCAGTTCAACCGTCACGATACCGGTCGGGACCGCGATGATCGCATACCCCAGTATCATCACAAGGGACGCGATCGCCTGGCCGAGCGGGGTTCTTGGCGCAATATCCCCATAGCCAACCGTGGTCAGCGTGACGATCGCCCAGTAGATGGACTCCGGAATGCTGGTATAGCCGTTTTCAGGCCCCTCGACAGCAAACATCAGCGTGCCGAGTATCATCACCAGCAACAGGATCGCCAGCAGGAACACCAGCAATTTGCGCCGGCTTGCCGCCAAAGCGTGCGCCAGGATGGCGCTTTCATCAAGGTAATGGGCGAGTTTGAGCACCCGGAAGATGCGCAGCAAACGCAACAATCGCAACGCCAGCGCATAACTTGCTCCGCCGATGAACAGGCCGATATAGCTGGGCAGTGTCGAGAGCAGATCGACCATGCCCATGAAGCTGAATATGTAGCCGGTGGGCTTGCTGACCGAAACCAGCCTGGCAATATATTCAAGGGTAAAGACGATGGTGAACAGCCATTCCAGAAAGTACAGCGTGCCACTCCATTGCGCATGGATGGACGCAACGCTGTCCAGCATCACGGCCAGCACGCTGAGAATGATGGAGGCGACCAGGGCAATATCAAACGCCTTGCCCGCCGGTGTGTCGGCCTCGAAAATGATGCGGTAAAGTGTGTTGCGCCACCCGGCGCGGTTCGGATTTGAACCAGGCATTCAGATTCTTCCTTCCGCGATGAAGCGACCGGATTGAAATTTTTGCAAATAGAATATTTTCATTTCTCCTCGCTTTTTTCCATAAGGAACCGTTCCCTGTTGCTGCCGATGATGATCAGCAGCACGCCCGAATAAGTGAACGTGGAAAGTACCACGACCCCGATCACCACCGCTTTGAACATCTCGAGATATTCGAACGATGCGGGAATCATGGTTAGCATCACGATCGACAGCCCGCCCTTGATCCCGGCAAAAGTCAGCACACCCCACCAGCGGAAATTGACATCAGCCATCCTTTCGGTCCAGTTGGACAACCAGGCGAACAGTCCCATCATCGCGCCGCGGATCAGCGTGGTCGCGAGGAACATCACCAGAATCTCGACCCGGAATTTCCACAGCAGCGTCGGATCGATCATTTCCGCCATGGCCACGAACAGTATCGTATTGGCGACCAGCGCCAGCAACTGCACATCTTCCCTGGTGCGCAGGTGGCGATCGCGTTCCGCGATGGTGGCCTTGACCCGTTGCAGTACGTTCCCTATCACGCCTGCCGAGGTGTGTCGCTTGCGGGCTTCACGGTGAAGCTCTGTTTCATCGCGATTGATCTGAATATTTTCCTCGGCTATGGCGCGCGTCATCACATGATTAACCGTGATCGTCGCAAAGATGCAGGACAGGATACCGGACAGGTGCAGGTGCGAATGCTCGCCCAGCATGTTCAGCAGCACGAAGAAATGCTCGGACAGCCAGAAGGATCCGTATCCGGTGATGACCAGCACCATCATTTCGGCAATGCGGTTTTCCGTGGTCTTCATCACAGCCAGTCCGATATAGCCGGTCACTACCCCGACGGCCACCGAGCCAAACACCACCTCGGCGCTGAT
>CAZCKZ010000292.1:0-2499 GCA_964499395.1 uncultured Gallionella sp.
GTTTTCCACAGCGTTGGTCTGCCGCCGTGTGACCGTATCCAGCTGAACAGGTTGCGCGTCGATTTGATGTCGAAAATGATTTCCGCACCGGGATTGCGGCTTAATACATCGGCGGCGAACAGCATCAGTTGCCGGTCCGGGTAGATAATCCTGCCATCCCGGGTCACCACGCCGAGACGGTCGCCATCGCCGTCAAACGCCAGGCCCAATTCGCTGTCGTTGTCGCGCAGTGCCGAGATCAGATCGGCGAGATTCTCGGGTTGTGACGGGTCGGGATGGTGGTTGGGGAAATGCCCGTCGACCTCGCAGTACATCTCATCCACGATGCAGCCGAGTTCGCGATAAAGGTTGGCGACATAAGCCCCAGCCACGCCGTTGCCGCAATCCACGGTGACGTGCATCGGGCGAGCCAGCTTGATATCGGAAACGATGCGCTTGATATAGTCCGCGCTGATGTCGCGTTTCGTGTAGTTGCCGTTGCCGTGCGTCAGCCTGTCTTGTTCGATGCGGGCACGCAATTGCTGGATGGTTTCGCCCGACAGGGTTTCACCCGCCAGCACCATCTTCAGGCCATTGTAATCGGGCGGGTTGTGGCTGCCGGTGAGCATCACCGCGCAGTTGGTTTGCAATTGGTAAGCGGCGAAATACACCATCGGTGTGGGAACGCAACCGACATCGATCACATCGATACCGCTTTTCTGGATTCCGCGGGCCAATGCGGCGATCAGTTCCGGACCGGACAGTCTGCCATCGCGTCCGATCGCAATCGCGCGCTGTCCACGCGCGGTGGCTTCAGAACCGATGGCATGGCCGATCGCTTCAACCACTTCGGACGTCAGCGTCTTGCCGACTATGCCGCGGATGTCATAGGCCTTGAAGATTTCTTTCGGTATATTTTTCGGCATGAATGTGTTTCCGTATTATTGAGTATCACATTTGCTCAATCTTTTGCCACACAAGATCAGGAGTAAGTTTCATCATGCAGTTGAAATGACCCAGCGGACATTCGCGCTTGTAGCAAGGGCTGCATTTAAGATCGAGTTTGACGACTTCGGCTTTTGTCGAAAGCGGAGGGGTAAATTGCGGGCTGCTGGAGCCGAACAGTGCCAACATCGGGCGATCCAGCGCGGCAGCCAGATGCATCAATCCGGAATCGTTGCTGATAACCAGATCCGCGCAGGACAGTAACGCAATGGCGTCTTCCAGGTTTGTGCTGCCGCAAAGGTTGCGGCATGCGGGATTTCCCATAGAGATGATTTTGTCCGCAATTTCCCTGTCCTTGCCAGAGCCGACCAGCCAAATTGCAAAACCATGATTCTGGAGACGCTGGGCGATCTCCGCAAAGTAGGGTACGGGCCAGCGCTTGGCCGGACCGTATTCGGCTCCGGGACAGAACACTGCGACGGGTCGATCCGTTAGCAGTTCCAGCTTTTGCAATGTGGCAGCGCGTTGGGCTGTGGAAACATCCAGCCTGGGGTTGGCCAGAGGACGGGGAATTGAGCCATTCCTGTCTTCCGCGAGTTGCGCAAACCGCTCCACCATCAATGGCAAGAACTTCTTGTCGAGTTTGCGCGCATCGTTGAGCAGCCCGTAGCGCACTTCCCCTACAAATCCGGTGCGCAGCGGGATATGTGCAAAAAAGGGCACGAGGGCCGATTTCAGCGAATTGGGGAGCACGATGGCTTGATCATATTGCGCGCCGCGCAGTTGCTTTCCCAGCTTTATACGTGCGCCCAGCTCTAATGCGCCATGCGGGAACGGGTTGATGATGACCTCGTCGACTTCGGGCATGGCTCCCAACAGAGCGGCTGTCCACGGCGGTGCAAGCACATCGATCCGGCATTCGGGATGACGTTGCCGTAGTCGCAGCAGCATGGGCTGCATCAGCATGGCGTCACCCACCCAACTGGGACCGATGATGAGAATTTTGTACATTTGTCTTTAGAAGCCGGCCAATACGAAGTAAGGCGGCATGGGATTTTTAATGATGCGCTTTAGGCAGTTCACCCTTGAATTTATACAACGTGCCGCAATACGGGCAGCGCGCTTCTCCGCCATGATCCAGCGGGATCATCACTTTCGGGTGCGCATTCCACAAATTCATGTTCGGCATCGGGCAGGCAAGCGGCAGATCATTGGCGGTAATTTCGATATAACGCTCGGTGATGTTCTGTTTGTTCAATATAGTTCTCCCATTTCCAATTCGAAATAAAAACGATAACTGCGTTGGCTTCGTCTTCGGCACCTGGCCGTACTTGATTGTACTGTCTTCGCGCCTCATCCTTGCCGCCTTGTTCTCCCTTTTATTGTGAATTGGAATAACAACTTCTTACACATAGCTTAGCCAGTCCGTGTGCTGCGGATGCTTTCCGGCCACACAATCAAAGAATGCCTGTTGCAACCTTGCGGTAATCGCACCGCGCGACCCGCCTCCGATGGTGCGTTGGTCGAGTTCGCGGATCGGGGTTACCTCGGCGGCCGTGCCGGTGAAAAAGGCTT
>CAZCKZ010000293.1:0-2495 GCA_964499395.1 uncultured Gallionella sp.
GCGCTCCACCCACGGCGTCAACTGTACCGGATCGTGCTCGTGGAAGATTTACGTCAAGGGCGGTATCGTCACCTGGGAGACCCAGCAGACCGACTATCCGCGCACCCGCTGGGATATGCCCAATCACGAGCCGCGCGGCTGCGCGCGCGGTGCCAGTTACAGCTGGTATCTGTACAGCGCCAATCGCGTGAAGTATCCGCTGGTGCGCGGCCGGCTGCTCAAGAGTTGGCGCGAAGCCAGGCTAACCAAAGATCCGGTCTCGGCCTGGGCTTCCATCGTCGAATCCGATGAAAAACGGCGCGACTACCAGAGCGTGCGCGGCCTTGGCGGCTTTGTGCGCGCAAGCTGGGACGAGGCCAATGAAATCGTCGCGGCATCCAACGTCTACACCATCAAGCAACACGGCCCGGACCGCATCGTCGGCTTCTCGCCGATCCCCGCCATGTCGATGATCAGCTATGCGGCGGGCAGCCGCTACCTGAGCCTGATCGGCGGCGTGAGCATGAGTTTCTACGACTGGTATTGCGACCTGCCGCCGAGCAGCCCGCAGGTGTGGGGCGAACAGACCGACGTGCCCGAATCGGCCGATTGGTACAACTCCAGTTTTATCATCGCCTGGGGTTCCAACGTGCCGCAGACACGCACCCCCGATGCGCACTTCTTCACCGAGGTGCGTTACAAGGGCACCAAGACCGTGGCGGTCACGCCCGATTATTCCGAGGTCGCCAAGCTGTCCGATATCTGGTTGCATCCCAAGCAGGGCACCGATGCGGCCGTGGCGATGGCGATGGGCCACGTGATCATGAAGGAGTTCTATTTCGACAAGCGCAGCGCGTATTTCGACGACTATGCGCGCCGCTATACCGACCTGCCGATGCTGGTGATGCTCAAGGAACACACCACGGCATCGGGCGAGGAGATCATGGTGCCGGATCGCTATGTGCGCGCCTCCGATTTTGCCGACAGATTCGGGCAGGACAACAACCCGGAATGGAAGACCGTCGCAACGGATACCGGCGGCAAGGTCGTGCTGCCCAACGGTGCGATCGGTTTCCGCTGGGGGCCGGACGGCCGCGCCGACCAGGGCCAGTGGAACCTGGAGGCCAGGGAAGCGCAGGGCCGCAACGAGGTGAAGCTCAGGCTGTCCATACTGGAAGGCGATGCCCAGAATAAAAACAACGGGAATCCAGACACCGCGAAAGTCGGTTTTCCCTATTTCGGCGGCATTGTCAGCGAGCATTTTCCCAACAATGCCCATGGTGCATCTGGCAACGATGTGCTGGTGCGTACCGTGCCGGTGCAACGCATACAGGGCAAGGAGGGCGAGTTGCTGGTGGCGACAGTGTTCGATCTGCAGGCGGCCAATTACGGCATTGCGCGCGGGCTGCCCGGTGAGCTGGCCGCCGGCAGTTACGACGACGACACGCCTTACACGCCCGCATGGCAGGAGCGCATCACCGGCACGCCGCGCGCCCAGGTCATCGCGGTCGCGCGCCAGTTCGCCGACAATGCCGACAAGACACAGGGCCGGTCGATGGTGATCATCGGCGCGGCGATGAACCACTGGTACCACAGCGACATGAATTACCGCGGCATCATCAATATGCTGATGATGTGCGGCTGTATCGGCAAGAGCGGCGGCGGCTGGGCGCATTACGTGGGGCAGGAAAAGCTGCGTCCGCAGACCGGCTGGACGGCCCTGGCTTTCGCACTGGACTGGATACGCCCGCCGCGCCAGATGAACTCCACCAGTTTCTTCTACGCGCACACCGACCAGTGGCGCTACGAAAAACTGGGCGTGGAAGAGGTGCTGTCGCCGCTGGCCGACAGGAAACAGTTCGGCGGCAGCATGATCGACTACAACGTGCGCGCCGAGCGCATGGGCTGGCTGCCTTCCGCGCCGCAGCTGAGGACCAACCCGCTGCAGGTGGTGCGCGACGCGCAGGCAGTCGGCATGGACGCCAGGGACTATGCAGTGATGTCGCTTAAGGACGGTTCGCTGCAGATGAGCTGCGCCGACCCGGACGCGCCGGAAAACTGGCCGCGCATGATGTTTGTGTGGCGCTCCAATTTGCTGGGTTCATCGGGCAAGGGTCATGAGTATTTCCTGAAGCATCTGCTGGGCACCAGGCACGGCGTGCAGGGCAAAGACCTGGGCTCCGATGATGCCAAGCCGGAAGAAGTGGTATGGCATGACCGTGCGCCGGAAGGAAAACTCGACCTGCTGGTCACGCTGGACTTCCGCATGAGCACCACTTGTCTGTATTCCGATATTGTGCTGCCGACCGCTACCTGGTACGAGAAGAACGATCTCAACACCAGTGACATGCACCCGTTCATCCATCCGCTGTCCACTGCGGTCGATCCGGCATGGCAATCGAAGAGCGACTGGGAAATTTACAAGGGCTTCGCGAAGAAATTCAGCGAAGTGTGTGTCGGCCATCTCGGCGTCGAGAAGGAGCTGGTGCTGACACCGCTGATGCACGACTCGCCCG
>CAZCKZ010000294.1:0-2495 GCA_964499395.1 uncultured Gallionella sp.
TTGGCGCATGTGGTTTCCGTTGGTACGAATGGACAAATGCACCGGCAAGTTGGTCACCTCATCTATGGTTGCGCACGAGTGCCCCTGTATCGCGCTGCCAAATCGCTTCAGCGCCGCAGCCTCGGTGAAGGTGCCTTCCGGTCCAAGATAGGCGACCGTCAGCGGTGCTTCCAGCGCACGGCATTGCGATATGATTTCGGTGAACAATGTCTTCACACCCTCGGAAGACAGCGGCCCGGGATTCTGCAAAATCATGCGCGCTAACACCTGGGCCTCGCGCTCCGGACGCAGCACCACACCATCCTCTTTGAGATGGCCGACCTGCTGCGCCAGCGCTGCACGCTGATTGGCGAGTATCAATAATTCGTCGTCCAGCCTGTCGATCTGCTCGCGGAGTTGTTTTAATTTCTCGCTCATGATTGCCTGGGGTTTCAATTTCACTTTTAGATTTCTTTCAGCAAAGGCAGATCGCGCACCATCAACACGCCCGGAATGGCGGCGATCTGCGCAATCAGTTTAGCGGGAAACGCGCTGTCTGTATCTACCAGCGTATAAGCCATTTCACCGCGCGACTTGTTCATCATGTTGTGGATGTTGATGCCCGCTGCTGCCAGCGCGGTGGATATCTGTCCCAGCATGTTCGGCACGTTTGCATTGGCGATCGCGAGACGAAAAGCCGATTCGCGCGGCATGCTGACGTTGGGGAAATTCACCGTGTTGACCAAGTTGCCGTGTTCGAGATAATCGCGCAGTTGGTCTACCACCATCACCGCACAGTTGTCTTCCGCTTCCCGCGTCGAAGCGCCCAGGTGCGGCAGCGCGATCACGCCGGGATTGTTCTGGTTTTTGCTGGTGGGAAAATCGCACACATAGCAGCGGATATGCTTGCTTTCCAGCCCGGCCAATACCGCATCCTCATTGACGATCGCGTCGCGGGAAAAATTCAGCAGCACACTGCCCTCCTTCATTACGGCCACGCGCTTCTCGTTGATCAGGTCGCGTGTGGCGTCCAGCAGCGGCACGTGCAGGGAAACGAAATCGCTGTGCCTGAGCAGGTCCTCCACACTGTTCGCCTTCTTCACCTGTGATGGAAGACTCCATGCCGCATCCACGGTAATCTCCGGATCGAACCCGATCGCGTTCATGCCCAGACCGATGGCTGCATCGGCCACCAGACGGCCTATCGCACCCAGACCGACGATGCCCAGCGTGCGTCCGCGCAGTTCGGTGCCGGCATAGTGTTTCTTGCCTTCCTCGACCTGTTTGTGCAATGAGGCATCGTCACCGTGCAGACTTGAAGTGAAATGCAGCGCCGGAACGATGTTGCGCGAGGCCAGCAGCATGCCGGTGATGACCAGTTCCTTCACCGCATTGGCATTCGCGCCCGGCGCATTGAACACCGGCACGCCGCGCTCGCTCATGTTCTTCACCGGCACGTTGTTGGTTCCCGCCCCGGCGCGCGCAATCGCCAGCACCGTCTTCGGGATGTGCATCTCCAGCATGTTGTGCGAGCGCACCAGGATCGCATCCGGTTCGGCGATCTCGGTGCCGGTGACATAACGCGCGGTAGGAAAACGAGCGAGGCCGACCGGTGAAATCTTGTTCAGCGTCAATATCTGGAAAGTCTTACCCATACTGGACACCTTTATAAATCCATTTCTCCGGTGCATCGCGGCGTTGCGCGGTGCTCGCATCCTCGCCTACCACCAGGTATGTCTCGGTCGCTGTGCTCCGTGCGCCTTGCGCTGCATCCCGAGAGCATGAATTTCTAAAGACGTCCATATCAGCCTTTGCTCTTGGCGAATTCGTTCATGAAGTCGACCAATGTTTGCACACCTTCCAGCGGCATCGCATTGTAAATCGAGGCGCGCATGCCGCCCACCGAACGATGCCCTTTCAGTTGCAACAGTCCACGGGCATCTGCCTGCCTGAGGAAATCGCCGTCCAGATTCGCATCCTTCAGCGTAAACGGCACGTTCATCCGCGAACGGTCCGATGCTGCCACCGGGCAGTTGTAGAAACCGTTGCTGGCATCGATTGCGGCATACAGCAGTTTGGCCTTCGCGATATTGGTCTTTTCCATCTCGGCGATGCCGCCCCTGCGCTTCAGCATCTGGAATACCAGCCCGGCGATGTAGATACCGTATGTCGGCGGCGTGTTGTACATCGAGTCGTTGTCGGCATAGGTCTTGTAATCCAGCATGGCCGGCAAACCCGACGGGGCATGCCCCACCAGATCATCACGCACGATCACGATGGTCAGACCCGCCGGGCCGATATTCTTTTGCGCGCCGGCATAAATCAGGCCGAACCTGGACACGTCGATACTACGCGACAGGATGCATGAAGACATGTCCGCCACCAGCGGCACATTGCCGACATCCGGAACCCAGTTGAACTCGACGCCGCCTATGGTTTCGTTCGGCGTGTAATGGACATAGGCTGCATCCTTGTCCAGCTTCCAGGTGTCGAATGCAGGTATGAAGCTTGCATTC
>CAZCKZ010000295.1:0-2456 GCA_964499395.1 uncultured Gallionella sp.
GGCCTCTGGAAATTCAGAGTTTGCCCGGTTGGGATAAAGCGGGGGCAACAGGCAATCCGCGTAGCAGACGCCTGCAAATCCGGATTTTCAGCCGCGTGCGATTACGGCTTCGATCTCGGCAAATGTGTTAGCCGATTCGAAGCTCTGAATCTGCGCGCCTAACTGGCGGGCAATCTGGGTGATAGAGAACAAGCCGCACACGGCCTGCTTGCCATCCGCGCCTTCGTCCACCACCAGCGCGTGTTGCCGGTGGGATTTTTTCAGGCTGGCGACAATTTGCCCGACTCGGGCATTTTGTACGTCTTCGATCTTCAACACCTCCAATTCGCGCTGTGCAGTCATGATGTCACGCACCATGATGTCGGCATGGGTACCTCCCATATTCTGCAGAAAGCGCATCGGTTTCTCACCCAACACATCGGTAGCCGTCAACAAGCCGGCTACCTGGTCGTTATCGTCCAGCACCAACAACAGACGCACCCCATAGCGGATCATTTTGGCATTTGCCTTGTCCATCGAAGTCCTGGCGCGCACACTCACCACCGAAACCTTGCTCAGATCGGTCATCACGCTTATTGCGGGATCGCTCAGCTTGACCCGTTCAGGAAGCTTCTGCATCGGACGCACAAAGGTGGAACCTGCTTTCAGCAGTGAAGATTGCAGCGCGTTGTATTCCTTGATCAAGACTTTCTCCTCAACAATCAAAAGGCAATTACCGATGCGCGTGTTGAACATGCGCCGGCTTACCCCTGGGTGTAGGAAGGAAACTGGCAAGTTCATTAAGCGCCATCGTGTAAACTTCACGCTTGAATTCAATCACGGCATTGATATCCAGCCAATAATTATTCCAGCGCCAGGCATCAAATTCCGGATGCGCAGTGGCACGCAGACAGACATCACAATCACGTCCAACAAGGAGCAACAAAAACCATATCTGCTTTTGTCCGCGATAACCACCGCGCGATTCACGTTTGCTCCAGCTTTGCGGAACCTCGTAACGCATCCATTCCCGGGTTCGCCCGAGTATCTTCACATGCTCCGGCATCAAGCCCACTTCTTCGTGCAACTCGCGGTACATCGCCTGCTCAGGAGTTTCGCCATGCTGGATGCCGCCTTGCGGAAATTGCCATGCATGTTGTCTTACCCGCTTGCCCCAAAGCACCTGATTTTTGTTGTTCGTGATGATAATGCCGACATTCGGGCGGTAGCCGTCTCGGTCTATCATTTTCCACTCTACTCGGTTAATTTTAACAGCTTGATTCTTTCACATTTCCACTTCAATGAAAAGAGATACAGCCATCCATAAGCTCCTTAACATACCGAAATACCGGCATTCCCTGTAAAATCACAGATCGAATTTAATAATCAGATTGTACTCATCATGCGCGTCTCACAATTTTTCATTTCCACCCTTAAAGAAGCACCCTCGGAAGCCGAGCTTGCCAGCCACAAACTGATGATGCGCGCCGGCTATCTCAAAAAACTGGCCAGCGGTCTTTATACCTGGATGCCGCTTGGCTTGCGCGTGCTGCGCAAGATTGAAAATATCGTGCGCGAAGAAATGGATCGCAGCGGCGGGATCGAATTGCTGATGCCCGCCGTTCAGCCCGCCGAACTGTGGCAGGAAACCGGGAGATGGGAAGTATTCGGGCCGCAAATGCTCAAGATCAAAGACCGGCACGGCAATGATTTCTGTTTCGGCCCCACCCATGAGGAAGTGATCACCGATATCGCGCGCCGCGAGATTCGCAGCTACCGGCAACTGCCGGTCAACTTCTACCAGATCCAGACCAAGTTTCGCGACGAAGTGCGGCCGCGTTTCGGCGTGATGCGCGCGCGCGAATTCCTGATGAAGGATGCCTATTCATTCCATGCGGATTATGCGAGCCTGGAAAATACTTACCGTGTCATGCATGACACTTATTCGCGCATCTTCACCCGGCTTGGCCTGAAATTTCGCGCCGTCGCGGCCGATACCGGCGCGATCGGCGGCAGCGGTTCGCACGAATTTCATGTGCTGGCGGATTCCGGCGAGGACGCACTGGCCTATTGCCCCACTTCGGATTACGCCGCGAATGTGGAGATGGCGGAAGCTGTTGCACCGATCACTTCGCGTGCCGCCCCTGCAGAGACGATGCGTGATGTTGAAACCCCCAAGCAAACCACTTGCGAACAGGTCGCGGAACTGCTGGGCATCCCGTTGCAACGCACGGTGAAACTGCTGGCCCTGATCGGTAATGACAAGGCAGCCGACAGCAAGCTGCATATCCTGTTGCTGCGCGGGGATCACAGCCTGAATGAGGTAAAGGTCAGCAAGCTGCCTGGACTTGCCGATTTCCGTTTTGCCACGGAAGAAGAAATTCGGACACATTTCAACTGCCCCCCCGGTTTTTTTGGGGCCGGACGTATAGTTTCCAACCAAAAAATGCTAAAACGCGTACCGAACCGTGGCAATT
>CAZCKZ010000296.1:0-2447 GCA_964499395.1 uncultured Gallionella sp.
GATCATGGCAGGCTACGCGGCATTGGGGTTGATCTTCAATACCCGTTTGTCGGCCATGATGGCCAGCGCGATCGCTCCGACCGGGGCACTGTTCACCCTGATTTCATTATGGACCGGCGCACTGTGGGGCAAGCCGATGTGGGGTACCTGGTGGATATGGGATGCGCGCATGACTTCGCAGCTCATCCTGCTGTTCCTTTATCTGGGCTTCATCGCGCTGCATGCCTCGATAGACGAACCGCGCCGAGCCGACCGCGCTGCGGCATTGCTGGCCATCGTGGGTTCGGTAAACGTGCCGATCATTTATTTCTCGGTGAAATGGTGGAATACCCTGCATCAGGGATCGACCATCAAATTCAGCGGCACCAGCATGCAAATTACCATGCAGCATACCTTGCTCACGATGACGATTGCCTGCTGGTTTTATGCGATTGCGGTCGTTTTGTCGCGTGTGCGCAGCATCATACTCGAGCGTGAGCGAAAGACCGACTGGATCAGCGAATTGCCGGAGGTGCAGTCATGAGTTTGGATATCTGGATGAGGGAAAACCCGCTTACCTATGTCTGGTTCGGCTCGTACGTGGTTGCATTGCTTATTTTTGTGATCGAAATTGTGCTGGTTGTGCATAAAAGGAAAGTAACTTTGCAACAGGTTCGCCTGATGCGTGATGCAGGAGATGGGGAATAAATGAAACCGCGCCATAAAAGATTCATATTTATCGCTGTCGCTGTTGCCGGAGTGGGATTGGCAGTGGGTTTGGTGTTGTATGCGCTGAGGGGCAACGTAAACTTGTATTTCACCCCGACCCAGGTGTTTGATAACCAGGTTCCGAAGGGTCGAAGTTTCCGCATCGGCGGTCTGGTCGAAAAGGGCAGCGTAAAGCGCGAAGCGGACGGGCTGACGACAAATTTCGTGATTACCGATATGTACAAGGAAATCCCGGTCGTCTATAAAGGCATCCTTCCGGACCTGTTCAAAGAAGGCAAAGGTGTGGTTGCCGAAGGCAAGATGGGAGCGGGTGGCATGATGGTTGCCGACCAGGTGCTGGCCAAACATGATGAAAATTATATGCCGCCGGAAGCGGCCGATGCACTGAAAAAAGCCAAGGCAATGGAAGCGGCTGATGCACTGAAAAATGCCGGGGCAGCAATTGCAGCCGAGAAAGCCGCGCTTCCAACCAACGCACCTGTTCCCGTAGCAAAATAATTATCTGAGGGGTTAGACATGATTCCAGAACTTGGCCATTTTTCCTTAATCATCGCATTGTTCCTGGCGATATCCCTGGGCGTATTGCCAATACTCGGTGCAGCGCGCAACAACAGGGTATTGATGAGCCTGGCGCGTCCGTTGGCAACAGGGCAATTCGTATTTGTCGCGTTGGCATTTGCCGCACTTGCCTATGCTTTTCTCCACAATGATTTCTCGGTATTGTATGTCGCGGAACATTCCAATTCGCAATTGCCATTGCATTACCGCTTTGCCGCGATATGGGGCGGGCACGAAGGCTCGCTGCTGCTGTGGGTAACCATGCTGTCAATCTGGGCCGTAGCGGTTGCGACGTTCAGCAAACACCTGCCCGAAGAGATGGTCGCGCGTGTGCTGGGCGTGATGGGATTGATTGCGGTAGGTTTCCTGCTGTTCATGTTGCTCACTTCGGATCCATTCACTCGATTGCTGCCAGCTGCGGCCGATGGGCAGGAGTTGAATCCGTTGCTGCAAGACCCCGGTCTGGTGATCCACCCGCCGATGCTGTACATGGGCTATGTGGGGTTCTCGGTCGCGTTTGCGTTCGCCATTGCCGCACTGCTGGGCGGCAAACTGGATGCCACCTGGGCGCGCTGGTCGCGTCCCTGGACCACTGTGGCCTGGGTGTTCCTTACCTGCGGCGTGATGCTGGGCAGCTGGTGGGCATACTATGAACTCGGCTGGGGCGGCTGGTGGTTCTGGGATCCGGTTGAAAACGCCTCGTTCATGCCCTGGCTGGTGGGCACGGCGCTCATCCATTCGCTGGCTGTCACGGAAAAGCGCGGCGCATTCAAGAGCTGGACGGTGTTGCTGGCGATCGCCGCATTTTCCCTCAGCCTGCTCGGAACCTTCCTGGTGCGCTCCGGGGTATTGACATCGGTGCACTCGTTTGCGACCGATCCCAAGCGCGGCGTGTTCATTCTGGCATTTCTGGTGATCGTGATCGGGTCGTCGCTGCTGCTGTTCGCATGGCGCGCGCCCAAGATCGGGCTGGGCGGAAAATTCGATATCGTCTCGCGTGAATCGATGCTGCTGGCGAATAACGTGCTGCTGTCGGTTGCTGCCGCTTCGGTGTTCATCGGCACCCTGTATCCGCTGTTCATGGATGCGCTGGGCATGGGCAAACTCTCGGTAGGGCCACCCTATTTCGAGGCGGTGTTCGTTCCGCTGATGGCGTTGACTATCCTGATCATGGGATTCGG
>CAZCKZ010000297.1:0-230 GCA_964499395.1 uncultured Gallionella sp.
TGCGGATTCAGTATCGAGTTGAATGGTGATATCAAGACGATTGCAGACGCATCGCGTTCAGCCAAGGAATATATGCATTGGGCGTCCGAGTTGCAGCGAGTCGAATGTCCGATGGAGGAATTGTGGGTGTCGACCAAGTGCGGCGAATCGGATACGACCTCCGGGCTGGGTGCAAACCCCACTGTAGGCAATGCCTTCGACAAGCTGTATCAGGCCGGAAACACGCTGGT
>CAZCKZ010000297.1:240-2442 GCA_964499395.1 uncultured Gallionella sp.
TGTTCGGGGAGACTTCCGAGATCACCGGTGGCGAGCATCTGGTGCGCGACCGTTGCCGCACGCCTGAAATCGGGCAGAAATTCATGGATACATGGAATGCCTACAATGACTTCATTCTTGCCAACAAGACCGACGATTTGTCGGATTCGCAACCGACCAAAGGCAATATCATCGGCGGATTGACCACTATTGAGGAAAAGGCGCTCGGCAATATCCAGAAGATCGGCAAAAAATGCCAGGTCGACGGTGTGCTCGAGCCGGCGGAAATGCCGACCGGCAAGGGGCTTTGGTTCATGGATTCGTCATCGGCCGCGGCCGAAATGGTGACGTTGTGCGCGGCCGCCGGTTACGTTGTGCATTTCTTTCCGACCGGGCAAGGCAACATCATTGGCAATCCCATCCTGCCGGTGATCAAGATCACCGCCAATCCGCGCACGGTGCGCACCATGGGTGAACATGTCGATGTGGATGTGTCGGGCATATTGCAACGCGAGATGAATCTGGATCAGGCGGGCGACAAGTTGCTGGAGAGCATGGTGCGCACCTGTAACGGTCGCATGACTGCGGCAGAAGTGCTGGGCCATCGTGAATTTGTGCTCACCAAACTGTATCGCAGTGCTTGAGTCAGTTTGCATGCAACGCCGGACAATAATCCCAGTATGACTGTCGATGCAGACGGACCAGCCGTGACGGACAAGATTGATGTATCCGTCTGGCGCGGTGCGGAACAGGGCGAGTTCCGTCATTACAGCGTGCCCCGGCTGGCGAGTCAGACCGTGCTGGATGTAGTGACCTACATTCAGCGTCGGCTCGATCCCTCGCTGGCTTATCGTTTTGCCTGTCGTGTCGGCATGTGCGGCTCATGTGCAATGACGGTGAATGGTGTGGCGCGCTGGACATGCCGCACTCACGTGGAAAAAGTGGCGCCGCATGGCGTGCTGGAAATCGCGCCACTTGGCAACTTGCCGGTGATTCGCGATCTGGTGTGCGACATGCGTTCTTTTTTCGACAAATGGGTGCGCGCCGAAGGTTATTTTCACCCCACGGCGACCCGTACTGATCCCATCGTGCGGGTGCAACCCGATACGCCTGCGCGCCGTGCCGCGGATGCCGGTATCGAATGTATCGGTTGCGCAGTGTGTTATGCATCCTGCGATGTGGCAACCTGGAACGCTGAATACCTGGGGCCTGCAGCGCTGAACCGTGCCTGGACGCTGATGAACGACGAGCGCGACAGCGGCGGTGACTTGCGGCTGGCGGCGGTATCGGGAGATGCGGGTTGTCACGCCTGCCACACGCAGATGAGCTGCACTGAACGCTGTCCGAAAAAAATAGTACCCACCGCGGCAATTGCCGGCCTGAAGCGGGCGACGCTGGCGGCACTTTTGGCGGGGCGCCTGTGAGTCCGCGCGCGCAACTACAGCTCTGGGCGGCACAGCGCATCAGCGCGGCTGTGCTGGCCCTGTGCGTGACCGTGCATCTGGCGACGATGATATATGCGGTGCGCCACGGTTTAAGTGCGACGGCAATACTTGATCGCACCCAGGGCAACTGGGTTTGGGCCGGATTTTATCTGCTGTTCGTGCTCGCCGTATCGGTGCATGCGCCGATTGGAATGCGGACGATCTGCGGAGAATGGCTGGGCTTGAACAGTCGCGCAGTCGATGTGGTGCTGGCCGCAATGGGCATTGCATTGGCTGCAGTGGGCTTGCGCGCGGTATGGGCGGTATTCGCATCATGAAGGGCGGTTGGCGTGCACGCAATCATCCGGCCTATTGGGCGTTCATGCTCCATCGTGTGTCGGGTATTTTACTCACGCTGTTTTTGCCGCTGCATTTCTGGGCGCTGGGCCATGCACTGGGTGGGGCGGCAAGACTGGAGAGCTTTTTGATCTGGACCGATCAGCCGCTGGTGAAAGCGAGTGAAGTCGCGGTGGTGACACTGCTTGCCGCGCATCTGGCCGGAGGTTTGCGTCTGCTAATGCTGGAATTTCTCGCCTGGCGAGACTGGCAGCAGCGTTTGCTGGCAGTCGCTGCAGGCATCACCGTCGGATTCGGACTGGGATATTTGCTGAATGTGGTTTGATAATGCGGTGATCATGATTGGAGCGCTGCTCGCGGCTGTCGTTTCCGGCAGCACGGGGTTTGCGTTTGCGGTGATCGGTCTGGCGATCTGGCTGCACGTGATGACGCCAGCGCGGGC
>CAZCKZ010000298.1:0-2428 GCA_964499395.1 uncultured Gallionella sp.
TTCTGAGCTGGTTTCAGGGACATGATAGCGGCCTCCCAATAGACAAAACTTGAAACGATAAATGATGATTTGATCGTCGCTGCATTTTGCTTTTGATTCCGCAAAATGTATATGCATGTTTAGCATAACCAAGTAAATTTGTCAAGTATTATATGCAATCCGCAGCCATCCGGCAGCAAGCCGAAATACACTCAAATTCGCAATTTACTCAATCCGGCTCGGCTTGATTTTCGATTGCAGACGCTGTCCTCCGCGGGCGCGTTTGCCGAAACAGTTTTGCAGCGCTTCGCCGGACAATTTGACGACTTGCTCTTTCGTTTTCGTCTTGCCGATGATCTTCACTTCGGGCTGATTGATCACGGCAGCGGCCGCCAATTCGTCCTTGTCGCCCAGTCCCATCAGGATGACGCCCTTTCCGCCGCCGGGCAGGTGTTTCATTTCGGCGAGCAGGAACACCAGCAGCTTGCCCCCGCTCGATACCGCGGCGACCAGCGAGTGTTCGGTGGCTGTGAACGGGGCAGGGGTGAGGATGGTTTCCCTGTCCACGGTGATGAATTGTTTGCCCGCCTTGTTCCGGCCGACCATGTCGCCGATGGCGCAGGTGAAACCGTAACCTGCAGAGGTGGCGATCAGCAGTTGCTGGTCTGACTTGCCGCACAGCGCGTGCGCGATCTTCGCGCCGGGGGCGAGATCGATGAAGGTGGCGAGCGGTGCGCCGTCGCCGCGTCCCGAGGGCAGTTGCGCGACCGGGATGCTGCACACGCGTCCGTTGTCGCAAATCACGATGCAGTGATCGGTGGTGCGGCATTCGTATTTTTCCAGCAGGCTGTCGCCGTCCTTGAAGGCGAGCGCGGACAGATCCAGGCCGTGTCCCTGGCGGGTGCGCACCCAGTGTTTGCTGGATATGATCACGGTCACCGGCTCGTCCAGCAACGGCACGACCAGTGTCGATTTTTCTTCTTCCTTGATCAGCGTGCGGCGCTCGTCCCCAAAGGTTTTGGCATCGGCTTCGATCTCGGTGGCGACCAGTTCGCGCAGCGCGCTTTCCTTGGACAGAAGCCGGGTCAGTTCCTTGCGTTCCTTTTCCAGCGCCTTGATTTCCTTTTCGATGCGTATGCCTTCCATCTTCGCCAGCTGGCGCAGGCGGATTTCCAGAATGTCCTCGGCCTGGCGATCGGAGAGCTCGAAGCGCGCGATCAACGCGGCCTTCGGCTCGTCCGATTCCCGGATCAGCGCGATCACTTCATCCAGGTTCAGGAACACCACCATGCGTCCTTCCAGGATGTGCAGCCGGTCGTTGACCTGGCCGAGACGATACTCGCAGCGGCGGCGCACGGTATGCAGCCGAAACTCCACCCATTCGCGGATGATCCTTGAGAGCGGTTTTTGCTGCGGACGTCCGTCCAGTCCGATCATGGTCATGTTGACCGGTGCGGAAGATTCCAGGCTGGTGTGCGCGAGCAGCACATTCATCAGCTCGTCCTGCGTCTGGCGCGAGGACTTGGGCTGGAATACCAGACGTATCGCCTGCGACTTGTCGGATTCGTCGGCTACCGCGTCCAGTACCGACAGCAGCAGTTGCTTGTTCTGTACCTGGTCCTGCGTGAGGCTTTTCTTGTTGGTTTTTACTTTCGGGTTGGTCAGCTCCCCGATCTCTTCCAGCACCTTGCGCGTCGAAACCCCGTGCGGAAGTTCATGCACCACGATCTGCCACTGGCCGCGCGCCAGTTCCTCGACTGTCCAGCGTGCGCGCATCTTCAGTGATCCGCGTCCGTTCAGGTAGCAGTCGCGGATGTCGCGCGCGGACGAGATGATCTGCCCGCCGCCGGGAAAGTCCGGCCCGTGGATGCAGGCGAGCAGAGCCTTGTCATTGAGATCGGGATCGCGCACCAATTGCACCGCGGCCTTGGCGACTTCGCGCAGGTTGTGCGAGGGTATCTCCGTCGCCATGCCGACCGCGATGCCCGATGCGCCGTTGAGCAGCACCATCGGCAGGCGCGCCGGGAGCATTGCGGGTTCCTTGAAGGCGCCGTCGTAGTTGGGTACAAAATCCACCGTGCCCATGTCGATCTCGGACAGCAGCAGTTCGGCCAGCGGGGTCAGACGCGCTTCGGTGTAACGCATCGCCGCCGCGTTGTCCCCGTCGCGGGTGCCGAAATTGCCCTGTCCGTCAACCAGCGGATAGCGCAGCGAGAAATCCTGTGCGAGGCGCACCATTGCCTCGTAGGCGGACGAGTCGCCGTGCGGATGGTATTTGCCCAGCACGTCGCCGACCACGCGCGCCGACTTGACGTGCTTGTTGCCGTGGCCCAGCCCCATCGCGCGCATCGCATAGAGGATGCGGCGCTGCACCGGCTTCTGACCGTCGCACACGTCCGGCAGTGCGCGGCCCTTCACCACCGAAATCGCATATTCCAGATAGGCACGC